>JAQVON010000087.1 GCA_028702595.1 Mariniphaga sp.
GTCCCACCTCTTCCCATTCCGAACAGAGAAGTTAAGCCCGCCAGCGCCGATGGTACTGCGTAAAAGTGGGAGAGTAGGTCGCTGCCAATCTTATCCAAAGCCCATGTTCTTTTGAGCATGGGCTTTTCTTTTAACACCATATAATTATTTTTCCCTTTTTCCGTTCAACTATTGATCTAAACCTGATAAGGATGAATCAAAAAATAGAAAAAATGAATAAATGGAGAGAGATTACGTTCTTTTTTCTCCTTGTTTTTTCAGTTATTTCGTTCCCTTTCTCTGAAGCCCTGGTCAGTATCAATGCCGGGTTACTTTTGTTTCAGGCCCTGATCCTCAGCTCATGGAAACATCCCTCTGTAAAAAACAGGTCATGGATGATTCTGTTATTCCCTTTGTCCATTTTTGCTGTTTACTTCGCTGGTACATTCTTTACCCTCGATTTCAATTTTGCTCTTTATGAATTGAATAAAAATTTATTCTGGATCATTATTCCATTGGCAGTTTATTTGTCTCCAAAACTTTCAGAAAAAAAAATAAATATCCTATTGCTTATTTTTGTGGCATCTGTCATTTTAGCCAGTTTTATCTCTACGGGAAAATTACTCATGCATAGTTATACCCGGATTCTTGAATTTCGTTCAACCAGCTCAGTATCCCATATCCGGTTTTCACTTCAGGTAGTGCTTTCTATTATTCTCCTTTCCTGGTTCTTGATGCAGGAAAATTTTTTAAAGTCTACTTCCCAGCGTTTTCTTTTTCTGATTGCAATGATCTGGTTAACCTGCTTCCTTTTCCTGCTGAAATCACTTCTTGGTATCCTTGCTTTTCTGGGAACCCTGATGTTCGCTTTGCTATTTTTTGTTCGCAGAATAAACATTTTTAAATGGCGGGCATTGTTGGTTACCGCTTTTGTCCTGGTTCTGCTCATCCCTGTTATTTTTACAGGCAGAGTTATTTATGATTTTTTTGATTTTAAAGAGGTAGATCCGGATACTGTTGAATATTTTTCTCCTTCGGGAAACAAATACCACCATGATTTTGAAGATAAAACGCGTGAAAACGGTTATCTGGTTTATACCTATATCTGTGATGAGGAATTGCGTAGGGAGTGGAATAAATTGAGTAAAAAAGACTATGATGAATTGCTGAATGGATTTCCCCTGAGTATTACCCTAATCCGTTACCTCACCAGTATGGGTGTGCGAAAAGATAGTGCAGGAGTGAGCGTGCTAACTGCCGGGGATGTTGCCCTCATAGAGGATGGAATCACCAATTGTAATTTTAAAAATAGTTATTTTTCTCTCTATCCCCGCATCTATGAAACCATCTGGGAGGTGGATAACTATATAAGAACCGGTGATCCCAATAATAAATCCCTTGCGCAGCGTATCGAATTCGTCCGGGCTTCAGCTTTGTTGATCAAAAAAAATCCCCTGTTCGGAATAGGTACCGGTAATTGGATATTGAAATATAATGAGGTTTATGACGAGATGCAGTCCCTGTTAATGGATGAAAAAAGGGGGCCATCTCATAATCAATACCTGAATTATATGGTCAAATTCGGGGTAACCGGGCTGATCTGGATTCTTTTTGCCTTGTTGTATCCTTTTTTCAAAACGGGAAACAGATCCCATTATATTTTTATTTTATTCCTGATTTCCTTCGCTTTTGCCAACCTGGGGGATGCAAATATGGAAACCCACATGGGATTGTCGTTTTTTGTGTTTTTTTACAGCCTGTTTCTCTGGAATTCAACTGAAGAAATGAAGGGGTCAATCCAATAACTCCAATCCTTTTTTGCATCGGGTGATGTTGCTCTGCATAGTATGTTCCAGTAACTCCTTGTTTTTGGAAATTTGATCTCGTGCCTGAACTTTATGCCATAAATGGTATGTGAGGGCCTGAAATTTGACTTTCCTGAAAAGGGTTCCATGATTGAACAGTCTGAATACCAGTTCAGTATCTTCTAAGCCCCATCCTGAAAATTCTTCGTTCCAGCCATTAACTGCAACCAATTCGTCTTTCCATAAGCACAACAGACCCCCTCTCAGATGTTTGGAAAATTGCAGAGGCTTTAGAAAAAAGTATAACAACGGTATTCTGATGGAATTTAACCTGTTCAATTCTATCTCTGGAGAGAAAAATGGAAAAACAGGATTGAATTTCCTGTTTGTAATTCTATTTTGAGTTGCCTTCCTGGTAAGAAAAACCCTGGACCCGATAAGTGCCTCCCCTGGCTTGATCTTTCGTTTATAATCTTCTATCGCTTTAGGATGAAAGAACAAGTCTCCATCGGAGAAAACCAGCACATTTCCATTGCATATTTTTACTGCCTTATTACGGATGGAAGAGATTCTGTAACCTCTGTCTTCGTGCCATACATGTAATAATGGAACAGGGAAGGTTGTTTGCCAGGATTTGATTTTCGTACTTGTTTCCGGAGTGGATCCGTCATCTGCAATTATTACTTCATCGGGCAATACTGTTTGGTTTTTGATGCTTAGCAAGACTAGTGCCAGTGCATCTGGTCGGTTATAAGTTAACAGGATCAGGGAGATCTTTTTATTCATCATAGGCTGAAGCATTTTAAAGGATATGAACCTTTACAAAGTTAAGTACAATTCATCTTTTTAAGCAATCTCTTATGTTATTTGTTTGCAGAACTCCTGTAGTAAAATGATTTTGAAATTGTTCGAACATTTTTAGGCATTTTATTGTTTCAATTGAAAAGATGAAACGACTATGATAATTTTTGCCACAAACGAGCATGATAAAAATTTTAGGACTTCCATCTTATGCTATAGAAAAGAAATAATTTAATGAGATGAATATATAATTATGGAAAGAAGAAAGTTTATAACCGCAATGGGCACATTAGCTGCAGCCACACCTTTTATAGGGTCGCTGGCTTCATGCGCTGCCGCACCAGAGAAATTTGAAGGGCATAAGTTCCCGGATCTGGGGTATGATTTTAATGCGTTAGAACCGCATATTGATGCATTAACAATGGAAGTGCATTATACAAAACATCATCAGGGGTATTTTAATAATTTTATGAAAGCCATTGATGGTACGGTTTTATTGGAAACACCTGTTGAGCAAATTTTTACCGGTATCAGCAAGCACCCTGAATCTGTGAGAAACAACGGGGGAGGTTTTTATAATCATGCACTTTTTTGGGAGAATATGACTCCAACTGGTATTGACATCCCGGCTGCATTTAAAACAGCTATTGAAAAAGATTTTGGTTCGGTTGATTCGATGAAAGAAAAATTCAGCCAGGCTGCAAAAACCTTGTTTGGCAGCGGATGGGCATGGCTTTCAGTCAATTCAAATGGGAAGTTATTTGTCAGCACAACACCTAACCAGGATAATCCATTGATGGATATTGTTGGGGAAAGGGGAATTCCACTATTGTCCCTGGATGTATGGGAGCACGCCTATTATCTGAAATACCAGAACCGACGGGCTGAATATGTTGATAATTTCTGGAATCTGGTGAACTGGAAAGTGGTAAATAGCAGATTAGAAAAGGCGATTGCCTGAAAAATAATTGGAACATTAGATTAGGCTCATTATTTTTGAAGTTTAAAAAATTAATGATAATGAGTCATCGTATTGTTTTTGTTGGAGCGGGGAATCTTGCTACCCAGCTTTCTTTGGAACTAAAAAGAAAAGGACATACTATTGAACAGGTATATAGTCGTACCGCTTCATCGGCTACCCTCCTGTCGCAGAAGTTAAAAACCCATTATACTACCATCCCCTGGAAAATTAAGCCTAATGCTGATATTTACTTCATTGCTTTACAAGACTCGGCTTATGATGATGTATTACCACATGCTGCCTTTGGGAACAGTTTGGTTGTTCATTGCTCCGGCAGCATGCCCATGGCTTCACTTGAAAAATATGCAAAAAATACAGGCGTGTTTTATCCCCTTCAAACCTTTTCAAAACAAATCCCGGTTCATTTCAATCAGATCCCGGTATTTGTTGAAGCAAATTCTGAGGAGAACGAGAAAATACTTTTGGAAATTGCAGGGAATATATCCGGTAATGTATCGGTCATGCATTCCGAAAGGCGTTTATTTCTGCATATTTCAGCTGTATTTGCCTGTAATTTCGTTAACCATTTTTATGCCATCGCCTCGGATATTTTGAAAGAGAAAAACATTCCTTTCAATGTTTTACTTCCTTTGATTGAAGAAACGGCAGGGAAAATAAAAAAGACAGACCCTGCCCTGGTACAAACAGGTCCAGCGGTTCGTTACGACCAGCAGATCATTTCTGCCCACCTGAATGCTTTACAGGAATTTCCGCACTTCAGGGAGTTATATGAAAACATTTCTGAAAGTATTTTTCGCTATTATAAAGCCAAATAGATGATGCTGAATTTTAAGGAAGAATTAATAAAAGTAAAAGCCTTTGTTTTTGATGTCGACGGGGTATTGTCAAAAGATACTTCTCCATTAAATAGTGACGGGAATCCGGTTAGAACGGCCAATGTTAAGGATGGTTTTGCCATTCGTTTGGCTATTGCCTCTGGTTATCACGTTGCAGTCATTACCGGGGGGTTTGTGGAAAGGGTCAGATTGCGGCATGAATACCTTGGTGTAAAATATTATTACGAAAAAGCCGGCGACAAAGTGCAATGCCTTCAGGATTTTTGTAAAAAAACAGGTATTCATACCCGGGAAGTGCTTTTTATGGGAGACGACCTGGTCGATTATCCGGTTATGCTGGAAGCAGGTATCCCTACCTGTCCAAAAGATGCAGCTACCGATATTAAAAAGATTGCAGCATACATATCACCCAAAAATGGCGGCGAAGGATGCGTTCGTGATGTGATTGAACAAACACTCAAAGCGCAGGGTAAATGGACAATGGAAGAGATGTTGATTAATAATGCTTTCTAAATGAAATGGTTCCCTGATTATAACTATATACTGGCCTCAAAATCTCCCCGCAGACAGGAACTGCTGGAATCACTGGGTATCACATTTCAGGTGAAAATTAAGTCGGTTGAGGAAAAATATCCTGATCATTTGAAAGGAGAGGCTATTCCTGAATACCTGGCTAAGCTTAAATCTTTTCCTTTTCTGAACGAATTGAGTGATCGTGACTTGCTGATAACTGCCGATACGGTTGTATTTCTTGAGGATGAATTGCTCGGGAAACCAGGTGATCTGGCAGAAGCAGCCTTCATGCTTCACAAGCTGGGGGGCAAAGAGCACCAAGTAATTTCAGGTGTTTGCCTGACCTCTTCGGTGAAACAAATAGTGTTTCATGCCGTTACAAATGTTCTGTTCAAAAAGCTCCGGGAAGAAGAGATCCAATATTACCTTTCTGCATTTCAACCACTGGATAAAGCCGGGGCTTATGGAATTCAGGAATGGATTGGAAATATAGGCATAACCCACATAGAAGGTTCATTTTATAATGTTATGGGATTACCCGTACAGAAACTTTATGAAGAGATTTTAACTTTCTGATTCTATCTCTCATTTTTGATATCAGTGAAAAAAATCATTCAGGAGAATCGGAAATTTTCTGAAGAGGAAAAGAAGTAAAATTTTGGATATGTCTTGAATATTTTATTTTTCAATGAATTCTGTCTAATTTTGCAGTCAGGAAAGTTGTTATTCAATGGGAAGAATTTTGGCGATCGATTATGGGAGAAAGAGGGTTGGCCTTGCTGTTTCTGATCCACAACAGATCATAGCAAACAAGCTGGCTACTGTTGCGACCCATTCGCTTTGGGATTTTTTGCAGAGTTACTTCCATCAAGAACAGATTGACGAGGTAGTAGTGGGTTATCCGCTACAAATGAACAACAATGCTTCAGAAGCTGTTCTATATGTAAATCCGTTCATCAAACAGTTTAAAGCTAAATATCCGGAAGTTAAGTTAGAACTTGTCGATGAGAGATTTACGTCGAAAATGGCTTTCCAGACAATGATTGATGGAGGATTAAAAAAGAAGGCAAGACAAAATAAAGCCATGGTTGATGCAATTAGTGCAACCATTATTTTACAGAGTTATATGGAAAAAAAAAGAAGGGATAAGAGATGATATTTCCAGTTACAGTATATGGTGATCCGTTATTGCGGATGAAAGCAAAGCCAATTGAAAAAGATCATGAAGGATTACGCGAAATAATTGCCAACATGTGGGAAACGATGTACAATTCCGATGGAGTTGGCCTGGCTGCTCCCCAAACGGGATTATCTATCCGTCTCTTTGTGATTGATGCTTCATCAGGGGCAGATGAAGAGCCTGAATTAAAGGATTTTAAAAAGGTTTTCATCAACCCTGAAATTATTGAAACCTCAGGTGAAGAATGGATAATGAATGAAGGGTGTTTGAGCCTCCCTGAAATTCGTGAAGATGTAAGTCGACCCGACAAGGTGAAAATCAAATACCTAGATGAGAATTTTGTGACTCATACGGAAGAATATGCGGGATATGCCGGGCGGATCATTCAACACGAATATGATCATTTGGAGGGTATTCTGTTTATTGATCATTTGTCCCCTCTGAGAAAGCGTTTACTAAAAGCAAGGCTCCGGAATATTGCAACGGGGAAGGTACGTCCTCCTTACCGCATAAAAGTTCCTGTAAAATAGTTGTAACCTTAAGCCCTTTTTTTCGTTTGAGTTAACTAGTTAAAGTCTGTCCATAAAGTCCGTTGACTGCGTTATGCTTGCCCTCAAAATGGTCATTTAACGTATTAAATGCATATTTTCGACTTCGCAGGCCTTGTCTGCGAACTTTCCAGATCAGACTCTTGACTTTAAAGACGAACACTGGTTAATACCTCCAAATCGAAAAAATTGGAAAGAATACTTCATCAAATCCCCTTTCTGCGGTTATCTGCGGCGCTGGCAATGGGAATTATCCTGGGCCGGGTTTTCCTGATCAATCAGTGTATTCTTTTGCTTTTCATTGTTTTAACCTTGTTGGGTTTGTATTGGATAAACCGTATCTATACATTTTACCTGGTTGTTTATTTTGGTGCAGGTGTCCATCTTCTTTTTATTCTGACAGGGATGTTTATTTTTACCCGGTATAATAGGAAACCTTGTTTTTTTCAAAGCGGAGAATTTTGCGCAACCGTATGTGAGATGATGCAAGAGAAACCCAATTCGTATGAAACAGTATTGCATATTCAGGCTGTTAAAATGGATGATACTCTTTTCAGAAGTGATGAAAAGGTGACTGCATGGTTTGAAAAAGCGGAAAAAGCCCGGAATCTTGTGCCTGGCGATGTTGTGATGTTCACCCCAACTCCCTGGTACATAAAAAACGACCATAACCCCTATGAGTTTAATTATCAGAATTACCTTGCCCGGAGAAAGATATTCCGCCAGGTTTATCTTCCGTGTGATCGTTGGTCGAAAAGCCGCCTGCATTCAGGTTTTTCTTTAGTCCTCCATTCAGAGAGAATTCGTAAACAGATGATTGAAGTTTACAGGGAGCACATTCCTGATCAGAAGGTAGTGAATATTTTGTCAGCGCTTACCCTTGGATACAAGCGAGGATTGGGCAGGGATACGAAACAAACTTTCTCAACAGCAGGAGCAATGCATGTTTTAGCGGTATCTGGTCTCCATACAGGAATCATTTTTCTGATGTTGTCATGGCTGTTGGGCTTTATGAAAAAACAGAGATCAGGCCGGTGGCTTTTCATATTACTGGTTCTTGTCGCTCTATGGAGTTTTGCCTTTCTTACCGGATTATCTCCTTCGGTTAAAAGGTCTGCAACCATGTTTAGTTTTGTGGTAATCGGACAGGGCATTAAGAAACGGTCTAATATTTACAATACTTTAGCAGCATCAGCTTTTCTCCTGCTGCTTATAAATCCCAATGATCTGTATGAGGTCGGATTTCAGCTTTCCTATGCAGCTGTTTTTGGAATTGTCTTTTTGCAGGAAGTGATGAATCGGTTTTTTTATTTTAAAAACAGCATTCTCCGATATGTTAGCGGCTTGCTGACAGTAACTACATCGGCACAGGTTATTACCTTTCCCCTTATTGCATACTATTTTCATCAGTTTCCTATATATAGCTGGCTTTCCAACCTGATCGTTATTCCTGCTGTAACAATTCTGATACCCTTGGGGATAAGCCTTCTCCTGTTCCACTGGATCCCGGCACTTACCACTTTATTATCCCATGGTATTGTATTCATTCTTCATCCCATGGTTCACTTTCTGGAGGAGATTGAAAAATTGCCGTTTTCAATCGTTGAATTATCCTTTTCAAAAATGGAATTTGTGTTTTTGATGTGTTTGCTCTTATCCATATTGCTGTTTATTAAAACGACAAAAGTTTTTTACTTAAAAGCTGTTTTGTTTTTCTTTTTTTTTATGACTTCATCTTCACTGTCAATTAAAATCTACAATCTGTACCGTAGGGAGATTATCATTTACAACTACCCTGATCAGCAGATTGTTCATCTGATTTCAGGCAGAGAGAACTATCTTGTTTCCCCGGACTCTATACACTGCACGGAGATGGCGTGGAGAATGGTTGATCAAACGGTTCGTGCATTGTGCCTTGATGAACCATTTTTTATTCAGGCGAACAGCACATATGGTGATTCCCGAATATTGCTTAAGAATGGATTCATCTTTTTTGAAGGCAGAAGTATTTATCTGGGGGACGATAAAGGCCCGGATTCTTTAATCCCTGAAATTCGGATAGGACCTTACCCCCAAAAGTATGCAGAATGTTCCCCTTTGCAGGGGAGGAAAATTATTTCAACCTTAAAATACACCGATCGATTTTCTACTCAATGTGATTCCATCTTTTTTCTGGACAAGGAAGGAGCATTCAGGGAAAAATGGTAACTTTAAATGAGGGTTATTTTAAAATGATTCCATTTTATGACGATTATGAGTTGGAAATGGTAGTAATCGATTGTTTATACTTTATTTTGCACGTTGAAACTTAATATGGAATAACATGAAGGTTGTAATTGCTGGTGCGGGTGAAGTTGGTACACACTTAGCCCGTATGTTAAGTAATGAAGATCATGACATTGTATTATTGGATGATTCTCCGGAAAAGTTAAGTATTATTTCGGGAGATGTTGATCTAATGCCTGTTACAGGATCAGCCCATTCATTTCAGGATTTAAAACAGACAGGATTGGCAAAGGCCGATCTTTTCATTGCTGTTACTCCTTTTGAAGAAAGAAATGTATTGGCTTGTGCCATGGCCTCCTATCTGGGCGTAGGACGGACCATTGCAAGGATAAATAACTCAGAGTACCTGATGCCTCGCTATCGTGAAAAATTGAGCAATATGGGTATTCATGAGTTAATCTATCCGGAGAGTCTGGCAGCCAAGGAGATTGTTGCCTCGGTAAAACAAACCGGTACGCGACAGCTGATTGAGTTTTCAAACGGCAAATTGTTGTTACTTGGAATAAAAGTAAGAGAAAATGCGCCTATCCTGAATAAAACTTTTGAAGAACTGGCTCTGGAAAATGAACATTTTCTGGTTGTGGCTATTAACCGGGAGGGAAAGACAATTATTCCCAATGGCCATGATGTGATGATGAATGGTGATGTAGTGTTTTTTATTTCTACCAGAAACGAGCAGCAGCGGATATTTGAACTGACTGCAAAAACCACTTTTGAAGTAAAAAATATCATGTTCCTGGGTGGCAGCCGGATTGCTCAGAAATCGATTGAAAAATTGGGTGATCAGTACCGGATAAAAGTAGTTGAGGAGGATGTGGAGAGATGCCAGCTGATTGCTGAAAAATATGAAAATGCCCTGGTGATAAATGGCGACTGCAGGGACCTTAAATTACTAAGGGATGAAGGACTGGAAAAGATGGACGCAGTGATCGCCACAACAGGTAACTCTGAAACAAATATTTTAGGATGTCATCTGGCTAAATCACTCGGAGTAAGAAGAACTGTGGCTGAAGTTGAAAACCTGGCTTTTATGAGCCTGGCTGAAAATATGAATATTGGAAGTATAGTGAATAAAAAGTTGATTGCAGCAAGCTATATTTATCGGTTTACACTGAATGCAGCCATTTCAAAAGTAAAATGCCTTACTGCCTCCGAGGCAGAAGTTTTTGAATTTATCGCCAAGGATGAAACTAAAATTACTCAAAAACCAATTAAAAACCTGGACTTCCCCAGTGAAGCTAAAATAGGAGGAATCATCAGAGGAGAGGATGCTTACGTTGCTCACGGTGATACACAGATAATTGCAGGAGACAAAGTTGTTGTATTTACCTTGCCCTCGGGTATAAGGAAACTGGAGAAGTTCTTCAAGTAACTGGTCATGAGATTCAATCAGGTATGAATATAAAAATTATTGCCAGGGTATTGGGTTTATTACTACTCGTTGAAGGAGTTGCCATGTTACTGGCATTTGCCATAGCTTTGGGATATAAAGAATACGACCAGCAGGCTTTTTTATTCTCTTCGGGGATGAACGTTGTGTTGGGAAGTTGCCTGGTCTTTTTTACCCGGAATGCCCGGCGTGATATTGGCAAACGTGAGGGGTATATCATTGTTACTTCAGTGTGGATTGTTTTCTCTGTGTTTGGCAGTATGCCATATGTTCTGAGTGGGGCAATACCAAATTTTTCTGATGCTTTTTTCGAAACGATGTCAGGCTTTTCTACCACAGGATCATCCGTGTTATCGAATATTGAGTCACTACCTCATGGTATATTATTCTGGAGGAGCATGACGCAATGGCTTGGTGGAATGGGAATTATTGTATTGTCGCTGGCTATTTTGCCGGTTTTTGGTATTGGTGGTATGCAGCTGTTCATGGCTGAAGTTCCCGGTCCAACTCCCGACAGGATAAGTCCGAGGATCAGACAAACTGCCAAAACTCTCTGGGGTATCTATATGATATTTACAGTTGCTGAAATGTTGTTGTTATGGCTGGCAGGAATGGATCTTTTTGATGCCATCTGCCATGCATTTACCACCATGTCATCCGGAGGTTTTTCTACCCGTCAGGCAAGTATTGCTTACTGGTCGTCACCAGCTATTCATTATATTATTATTGTATTCATGTTTTTCGCGGGAACGAATTTCACGCTATCCTGGTTAGCCCTGCGTGGTAGTTTTAGCAGGTTTTTTCATGATGAAGAATTTAAATATTATGGATTTTTTGTTCTTCTTTTTACGGGATTAATTTTTATTGGTTTGATGCTGAGTTCGTATGTGGGCATTGAGCCTGCTTTCAGGGATGCATTGTTTCAGGTAGTTTCGGTGATGACAACCACCGGATTTACTACTGTTGACTATCTGACCTGGTCCCCGGTATTGGTTGCCCTGCTGTTTGGATTGTTTTTCTTTGGCGGATCTGCAGGTTCCACAGGAGGTAGTATAAAGATCATGCGTATTGTATTATTGCTCAAAAACAGCTACCATGAACTTCGGAGGATGATTCATCCCCAGGCTGTGATTCCGGTAAAGTTTAATAAGCAATCGGTTGATGTTAAGATAATTACAAATGTACTTGCGTTTTTTATGTTCTACTTCGCCATATTTGGAGCCAGCACTATTGTTTTCACCTTGATTGAGCCTGATTTTGAATCGGCAATGGGTGCTGTGGCCACCTCTCTGGGCAATATTGGCCCAGGGCTTGGTACAGTGGGGCCAGCCGAAAATTTTATGCACATCAATGCTTTAGGAAAATGGTTTTTATCGTTCCTGATGTTATTGGGCAGGCTGGAACTTTTTACTGTACTTGTTCTGTTTTCTCCTTCTTTCTGGAGGGAATAAAATTTTCTCCTTTATTGCAGTTTTTTATACTTAAAACGCTTGGGTGCATGGTCACCGAGTCTTTTTCTGCGGTTTTCTTCGTATTCGGTAAATGAACCTTCAAAGAAATAGGCCTGAGAGTTGCCTTCAAAAGCCAGGATATGAGTGGCTATACGATCGAGAAACCAGCGGTCGTGGGAGATAACCACTGCACAGCCGGCAAAGTTTTCCAACCCTTCCTCCAGTGCACGTAATGTGTTGACGTCAATGTCGTTAGTTGGTTCATCAAGCAGGAGTACGTTGCCTTCCGATTTCAGAGACAGGGCCAGGTGTAACCGGTTCCGTTCTCCTCCTGAAAGCACCCCGCATTTTTTTTCCTGGTCGGAACCAGTGAAGTTGAAACGTGCAACATAAGCTCTGGCATTTACCTGCCGGTTGCCGAGCATGATGGTTTCTGTACCACCGGAAATGACCTGATAAACTGTCTTTTCCGGATTGATTGCCTGATGAGTTTGGTCAACATAGCTGATCTTGGCG
>JAQVON010000024.1 GCA_028702595.1 Mariniphaga sp.
GATATCAATCGTACCAAGCTGGAATTGAAATTAGCCCTGCTGTGAAATATTCGTAAGTAATTCGTCAATATCAATCGTACCAAGCTGGAATTGAAATTAGCCCTGCTGTGAAATATTCGTAAGTAATTCGTCAATATCAATCGTACCAAGCTGGAATTGAAATGTAAGGGGATCGCCCATAAAGGACATATTTCCCCTATATCAATCGTACCAAGCTGGAATTGAAATCTGTTCTATCCTGCAAAAAACAGCTATCAAGTTGGATATCAATCGTACCAAGCTGGAATTGAAATGGCTGCAAGATTAAGATTTAAGATTTATCAAAACTACATATCAATCGTACCAAGCTGGAATTGAAATGGCTGCAAGATTAAGATTTAAGATTTATCAAAACTACATATCAATCGTACCAAGCTGGAATTGAAATGCATCGCCCACACCCCCTTTGATGTAAATATTTGTAGATATCAATCGTACCAAGCTGGAATTGAAATTTTGCAATCAACAGTCAATTCAATTTGAAATAATTTTATATCAATCGTACCAAGCTGGAATTGAAATTCTATCCGTGCATCAAAGTATAGTGCGCTCATTGATATCAATCGTACCAAGCTGGAATTGAAATTCCAAATTCTTCTTGTACGTTAAAACAAGGACAATCATATCAATCGTACCAAGCTGGAATTGAAATTCTTATCGACTTCGACCTTACAACATCGACAAAGATATATCAATCGTACCAAGCTGGAATTGAAATATTCTGAATTTCCAGGCACGAATGAATCTTCAAACATATCAATCGTACCAAGCTGGAATTGAAATTCATCTGAAAATCTTATCGTGCGTTCCGTAAATAATGATATCAATCGTACCAAGCTGGAATTGAAATTTGTTTCCTTGGCTTCCCTGCGGCCCTTTTATGTTCATATCAATCGTACCAAGCTGGAATTGAAATTGCGGAATGCCTTACGTATGCGCATGTATATCCTCAATATCAATCGTACCAAGCTGGAATTGAAATGAACTTTTCGGGGACCACAATCCCGGCCGGAAGGTAATATCAATCGTACCAAGCTGGAATTGAAATTTTGTGCCTTGGTAGCCCTGATTCCCTTTTGCCCATATCAATCGTACCAAGCTGGAATTGAAATTTTCCTTGATATACTTAGTCTTTGCCTTAATATAAGATATCAATCGTACCAAGCTGGAATTGAAATATGATAAACGAACATCCCCAATACTCCATGTTTCCGGATATCAATCGTACCAAGCTGGAATTGAAATTTGTAGCAAGGTTCGACGGTTCAATCAGCCGCGAGAATATCAATCGTACCAAGCTGGAATTGAAATTTGTAGCAAGGTTCGACGGTTCAATCAGCCGCGAGAATATCAATCGTACCAAGCTGGAATTGAAATATTGTTTTTCACAAGAAACTACCCTCTGCCCGGTGATATCAATCGTACCAAGCTGGAATTGAAATAAGGCATAAAGGATTGTGCATAAATCATTGCTCTTAGATATCAATCGTACCAAGCTGGAATTGAAATATCCCATTACGATATTCAGGCTTTAAATTTTTAGTGATATCAATCGTACCAAGCTGGAATTGAAATTCCCGATAATGATTGTCGGCATTGAGGGTGTTCCGATATCAATCGTACCAAGCTGGAATTGAAATTTGAAAAAATCAATCAGTTGATTTCAGACATGGTTATATCAATCGTACCAAGCTGGAATTGAAATTTGAATTTATGATTACGTTTTTCAGTCTCTACAACATATCAATCGTACCAAGCTGGAATTGAAATTCCAGTAGATGCCTGCCCCTGGTGTTATCCTGACTAAATATCAATCGTACCAAGCTGGAATTGAAATTGTTGAAACGCTTGATAGATCCTTTTTAAGATCCTTATATCAATCGTACCAAGCTGGAATTGAAATCTTGACTAAAGTCGATATCTCCATCCACGGTAATACATATCAATCGTACCAAGCTGGAATTGAAATTGACAACATATAACCACCTATTCCAAGTGCTTCATCATATCAATCGTACCAAGCTGGAATTGAAATGACTCTTGGTCATTAGAAACACCTGTAGGCAAATAATATCAATCGTACCAAGCTGGAATTGAAATATTATGCACGCACTGCGTGCACAATTGAGTTGGACCACAATCGTACCAAGCTGGAATTGAAACAACAAATACTTCATCAAATCAAAACTGAATTAGTTTCGATTTAATTTGACAATTAAAAGGATAAAACGAATTGGCTATCAGTCTGTATTAGTCTTAAGCCTGCTCAATTCATTTAAATTAAAAATATTTACTGTGTCAATTTCAATAAATGGATTACCCGCATTCCACATACCACCATAAGGATAAACCCAGTTATAGCTTTCGATGTAGTCAAGGTCGGATGAGATTAAGAAAAAATTACAATAGATTTTTTCATTTTCATTTGGGTTAATTTTTGAATAACCTCTATTCCTTCTAATTTTCTCAATAAATTCTTCATCTGATTTATGAGGCAATATCTTTTCAACAACTTCATTATCTGTGCATTCTACCCAAAATGAGATTTTATTCTCATGAATGAACGATTCTTTACAAAATAACCTGATCAATCGGACGAAGAAGAAGGAAGAAACCTTATGTAAGCGTGACGCGGAGACGCTTATGATAAAGAAGGATTAAGACCTTTTGTGCCTTGTCCAATAGCCGGCCAGGGTCTTTTGATATAATTCTGCTGCCATCATAACATTTTACAATTTTGATTTGATGGCTAAGATAAATCCCAATCAGAAATCTGGAAAGATACTATAGCAGAGATACTTACGCATATTCTGTTTTTCTTCATTTTCTTTGTAAGCAACTATAAATGAGTTACTTCATTTTATAAAATTGTATCTTACTAACTTTTTTATATTCTCTTTTTAGTGTCCTAACTCGTTTGTTGTCAATTAAATAAATTGTAGTTAGAAGAAATTTGGCAGTTTTTTCTGCACCAAATTTTAAAATGATTTCAATTGATTGATTTAAAATTGAATTGGTTTTAAAATGAGTGATGCAAAAAGAACTGATCCACAAAAAACAAATTATTGTAGGCGGCACTACGGAAACGCTTGGCAGTGAAACTATTACAGCCTTACAAAAAGTCGGCTACAGGGTGGTTTTTGCTTTTTCGGGTAAAGAAGTAACGAAATTATCTGTAAATAATGACAACATAGTTGCCATTATTATTGATAGAGACCAAAATGATTTTTCTCCTGTATCTCAACCTGTAGAAAAATTCTGTATCACTCGTATCGCTCCGCTATTCATTCTGATTTCAGAATTCAGAATGAGTGCTGTTGCATTAGCATTACAGGAAGGATACGATGAATTTTTGGCAAAACCTGTAGGTGCAGATGAACTCCTTTCAATATTGAAAAACACAGAACATCATCAATTCTACTTCGGCGGAAAATTTATTAATCATTAAAAAATACATTATGAAAAGATTTTTACCAATTATTGCTTTAATGACCATTGCACTTTGTGTAAAAGGCCAGGAGCTAACGGACCAGGAAGCAATAATACAGCAATGTATTGATTTGCCTGAACTTCAGCACCACTTTCCCCGTGAATCCAACGAAAATTTCATCCCGGTTCATATTATGCAATACCCTATGCAATTCGACGAGGCGTTAAATGTTAAAAAATTTGGAGTGTCACCGGTATTTATGAGTAGAGAAGAAATCTATGACAACAATGTCGATGCTTATTTTTTATTTAAAGAAATTGATGGTTCAGATAACGGAGGTTGGGCAAATTTTTCTTTTTATTATAATTATAATTCAGAAAAACAACATGTTATGCACGTATCACTCGAATTAGAAAAGATAAAAGGAAAATGGGTAATTATCAATTCAGACATTCAAAATTTTTAACAATAATAAGTTGTTTTTATGAAAGCCTTTTTTATAACAAAGAATAAGTCGATTCAATTTAGAATAGTAAACATTTGGGGCATGATATTTTTTTTCCATATGCTTGTGCCCGATGTAATTGCACAGTCTCCCTTGTGTGAGTCTTACCCAACATATTTTTGTTGTGAATATGTTTCAGAAGTTGAATTGAATGGTATAAAAAGAGCGGGAGCGCCTGATGCAACCGGTTTTTCAAGTGGTCCCGGATATTTTGATTATACTGGCTCAAGTTTAACGACATTAACAGCCGGAAATACCTATCCTGTTTCTGTTACCGTAAAAACTAACTCTAAATATCAGGAGTTTGTAAAAATCTGGTTCGATTTTAATGGTAATGGTGTTTTAAATGATCCGGGAAAACTTGTTTTCGATCAGGTTAACACTTTCAATGGTACCTATGTATATTCCGGTAATATTACTGTTCCACCAGATGCCTTTAATGGCGATGTGTATATTCGGGTGGTTATGGTATATGCCAATTCCCCTGCATTATGCGGAACTTATTCCTATGGCACTACAATTGACTTAAAGGCAACTATTACCGGAGGAATTGAATCACATGCACTAAATGTTAATATTTCCGGTGAAAATGGATATACAGGAGGAGTTATCAGTTCTCCTTCAGGTATCAATACCAATTCGGGTTTAAACTCTGCTAACTTTGCAGAATCTTCTGTAATTCAATTAACCGCTACTCCATCGGGTTCAGCTAATTTTATAGACTGGTCCGGAGATATTTCCGGTTCTGATAACCCGATTTCAATAAACATGAACGAAGATAAAAATGTTGTTGCCAATTTTGGACCACCCAATGCTTCACCTGTGGCAACAAATGACAACTACACCGTCATTACCGGTGAAATCCTTTCCGGAAATTTACTTGAGAATGATTATGATGCCAATGGAGATGATATTGAAATTACTGTTCAACCCACATTGGCGTACGGTGTATTTAATAGTTTTAACCTCGAAACCGGAGCTTTTGAATATTTAGCCCCAACAAACTGGGCCGGAACTTTCAGTTTCAATTATACCATAATCGATGGACAGGCCACATCGTCTGGAACTGCTACCATTACTGTTCTGGATAATATTCCGCCAGTTGCCGTAGCCCAGAACATTACTATTTATCTGGATGCCGATGGGCAGGCTTCAGTTGCTGCTGCTGACATTGACAACGGATCAACCGACGCTTGCGGCATTGCAACTTACGAACTCGATATCACCAGTTTCGATTGCGAAGATGTGGGCGCAAATACCGTAACCCTCACCGTAACCGATGTGAACAGTAACTCAGCATCGGCGGAAGCAGTGGTAACCGTGGAAGACAATATTGCTCCGACTGTTGTAACGCAAAACATTACCGTGCAGCTCGATGCAAACGGAACAGCAAAACTATTACCTGAGCAACTGGATGCAGGCAGCAGCGATGTCTGTGGTATAGAAAAAATGGAAATCAGCCGGAACATTTTTGGCTGTGACGAACAGGGAGACCATACTGTTACCCTCACTGTCTGGGACTATGCAGGGAATAAATCAACCTGTGATGCAAATGTATCGATAAAAGACACTTTGAAACCATTTTTTGTACCGGTTTCAGATATTCTTGTTACTGTTGACCGAAATATTTCTGAAATAGCCATAGATTATCCAGAGATAATTGCCAGTGATAATTGTACAATTATTAAGGAACAGGTTGAAGGATTGGGTGCCGGAGGTATTTTCCCGCTTGGAACTACCACAGAAACCTGGGTTGCCACCGATATTGCCGGTAATTCGACTTATCTTTCATTTAAGGTGATTGTTGCTCAAGAGCAAGAGGTGAATCATCCACCTCATGTGGAAAATCCGATAGATAACCAGGAACTTCATGTTTCCCAAAAACTGAAAATCCCAGTAAGTCCTGTTTTGGGCAGAATATTTAATGATAGTGACAACGATGTTTTAACACTGGAAATTTATCAGGAAGATACTGATACAATACCAGTTTGGATGAATTATGAAAATGATACTTTAACAATTCAACCGACTATAGGTGATACCGGATGTGTGAATATTGTTGTACAGGCATTAGATTTGGGAGGGTTGTCAGCCAAGGATACTTTTCAGGTCTGTGTAAAAGATATTCCAGTAAATATTGACAACATATTAGCAGGAAAGGTTGATTTATTACTTTATCCTAATCCTACTCAAGGTGAGGTTATTATTGAAATAACCTCATCCTCAATAATTAGTATCGTTGACCTTGTCGTGTTGGATATAAAAGGAAGGCAAATATTTAATAAAAAATATCAGAATACTGAAAAAATTATTTTTGATCTATCTGACAGGGTACCTGGAATGTATTTTGTAAAACTAAACATTGATGGGAATCAGATTGTTAAGAAGCTAATAGTAGACTGATATTAATATTTTTGTCGTAAGAAGAAGAAAAGTCGATAAAACTCGGCTTTATATAATGTGTGATTAGTTTTGTTTTCATACACAGTCCATTTTTAAGGTTAATAAATAATTTTCCCACGTTATAAACAACGTCTTTAATCGAAATTAACAATCCTGCTAAATCCGCCCAAAGTGGAAGCACATGCAAACTCACTAAAAGAACAAAAATAGTTAGCAATCATCTTGAATTGACATGTAATATTTTCATAAATTATTTGAGACTAATTCTCCTTTTTCAGCAAAAACAGAATTATTCAAAATTAATCCTTATGGGACTCGAATATGTAAGTGTCTATTTTAAAACTGATTACGCCTTTATTGAAATGTCCTTGATTTTAGCTCGAACACATAAAAGCCCCGTAATAATTAGTATTACGAGGCTTTTGATTTCTTAACGTGACCCTTGCGGTACAAAATTCGAACCATTTGATAGCAGATTTAAAGCTTTTAGGAGACATCTTAGCTTTATGAAACTGTCAAATTTAAAATGCGAACAAAAGCAAAAATAATCTAGTAAATTATATTTATATTTGAACTAAAAAACAAAATTAGTCAAATGATTAGAAATAGCACTGGTGATACAAAAGAACTTATTCTAAAAATTGCAATGCAGGTATTTGCCAAATATGGATTTCGGAAAACCTCAATTAATGATATTGCCAACGCTGCATTCAGATCAAAAGGTTCAGTTCACTATTATTTCAAAAATAAAAATGAGTTATTTCTGAAAGTTGTTGAAAAAGAGTTTCAATTATTACGCACAGAATTAGAGATAGTTGCGATGTCAGAATTAAACGGTAAACTGAAATTGACTAATTACATTATTACACGAATGAAAATTCTTGTGAAATTATCTTACATCTCAGATGCGATAAAAAATGGCTATATGGATTATGAATATTTTGCAGGAAAAATCAGGAAGAAATTCGATGATGAAGAGATTTTATTAGTAAAAGGGATAATATCAAATGGTATAATAAATGGTGAGTTTGAAGAAAGGGATGAAGAGCAAACTGCCTATGTTATTGTGTCAGCACTGAAAGGACTTGAGGAACTTTTAATGGTCAATATTAAATGTAATGAGTGTGATATAAATCTCGATTACATGATTCAGGTTTTATTAAAAGGAATTGAGAAAAGATAGATTTGTCCTAATACTGACATAAAATCAAACACATGGCAATGTAAGTTCGTAAAAGTGCTTAAAAGCTATAATGAAACTCATATCAAGGCTTTAAATATAATAATCAGGAGTTGTTTTAGAAGCTTTTCATAAAAATCAAAAAATGAATTATATCAATATATCACATATTATAAAAAATAGTAATTCGAAATTTCTGAAAAGACTACCTGATTTCTCTATTCGAATAATTGCCTGGATTGTTAGACAAGAGGAAATAAACCGGATTCTAAAAAAATATGAAGGATTTGAGGGCGTTGACTTTCTGCCTAAAATAATTGAAGAGTTGGAAATTAATGTGGAATGTGCAGGACTGGAAAATTTACCGGAAAATGGAAAATGCTTTTTTGTTGCCAATCACCCTTTCGGACTGCTTGACGGTTTAATCCTTACAAATATTGTTGGTACAAAATACGGACATTTAAAAGCTATTGGAAACGATGCTTTTATGTTTGTTCCAAACTTAAGACCAATAGTCTCAAATGTCAATGTATTTGGGAAAAATCCTAAAAAATACTTTGTTGAATTAAACAATGTCTTTGCTTCTGATGCACCAATAACACATTTCCCTTATGGGCTTGTATCTAGAATTTATAAACTAAAGATACAAGATAAATTTTGGCATAAAAGTTTTATTACAAAAGCAATTCAACATAAAAGAAACATTATTCCGGTGCGATTTTATGGACGAAATTCTTATCTGTTTTATTCCATATTTTTACTCAGGCAAGTAGTAAAAATTAAAATCAATTTGGAACTGATATTGCTTCCGCATGAACTATTTCGTAAAAGGGGAAAAACAATTAAAGTTACAATTGGTGAGATGATTCAATACAGTGATTTGGATGCATCTATGTCACATTGGGACTGGGCACAAAAGATTCGTAATGAAGTTTATTCCCATAAAAACAATTAGTGACAAACCGTTATGAAATTAATTCATAAATTGAAAAAACATTTATGATTCAAATATCAGGAATGCATAAAACATTATAGTAATGGATATGAAAAAAAATGTTGCATTGGTTTTGGGAAGTGGCGGAGCAAGAGGCTTAGCTCACATTGGTGTAATTAACGAACTCGAAGAGCAGGGATTCATTATCACATCAGTTAGTGGCACTTCAATCGGTTCATTAATTGGTGGATTTTGTGCTATGGGGAAATTAAATGAATTGACAGAATGGCTTACTACACTTCAAAAAAAGGATGTTTACAGTTTGATGGACCCCACCTTAAGCACGAATGGTCTGTTAAAGGCTGAAAAGGTTTTTAGAAAATTGAATACAATAATTCCGGATGTTCTTATTGAAGAGATGAATATTCCGTATGCGGCAGTTGCAACCGATGTAATAAACAGAGAAGAAGTTATATTTACCAAAGGTAGTTTTTATAAGGCTGCGAGAGCATCTATTGCAATCCCCACAATTATTACACCAGTCATATCAGAAAACAGTATTCTTGTTGATGGTGGATTGCTTAATCCAATCCCAGCTAATCGGGTAAAAAGAACAGAAGGCGATATTTTAGTTGTTGTTAATTTGTATGACAGCAATAACCCGGATATATTGTTGTATGAAGAAGACGTTAAGAAACATCTTGCTCCCCAAAAATCATCGATTAGTAATATAGTTATCCTAAACAATAGCATAAATAATATTATAAAGAGAATACAGGACTTTATTCCAACAGGTAATAAAAACAGCCAGGGGTACTATTCGCTGATTCAGTTTACAACTTCTGCTATGCTTGAACAGATTTCAAAATTATCTCTAGAGTTGAACAAACCTGATATATTGATAAATATTCCTTTTGATGCAGCAAGAACGTTTGAATTTTACAAGGCAAAGGAGTTGATAGAAGCAGGAAGGAAGGCTGCACGATTTAGTATCAACCAGTACAATATTCAAAGTGAGAAATATGCTGATAACCATGGGAATAAACAAGGATGAAAAAATCATATGACAGAAAAATATTTACAACTAAAATGCTTGGAATGGATTTAAAATTTCTTTTAAGTGCATGGTCTAAAATCATCGGCATTAATCGTAATAAGAAGATAAACAAAGCCTTTACGGAAAAAATAATGACAATTGTCACTGCTGTTAACGGATGCACTTATTGTACCTGGTTTCATGCAAAACAAGCAGTTTCAAGTGGGATAAGTGAGGAAGAAGTAAGAAGAATGCTTCAGCTCCAATTTCATGCAGATGCAACCGATTTTGAAATACCAGCTTTGCTTTATGCACAACATTATGCCGAAACAGACAGAAATCCTGATAAAGAAATGACTTTCAAACTATTTGAATATTACGGAGACACAACTGCCAACCATATAATTATAATTATCAGGATTATTTTTTTTGGCAACTTAACGGGAAACACTTTTGATGCTTTTATAAGCAGATTAAACGGGATTCCCGCCAAAAACAGCAATATAATCTTTGAGTTTATTTTCTTCATAGTAACTGCACCACTTTTATTACCACTTATACCATTTACAAAAAAATACAGAAACCCGAATTTTTAAAAGAATTTAATTAACTCAAGTTGCTACTTAAAGCGTTAAAATTAAGCATTTTAAAATCGTAAAATTCAAGTAGTATGAACAAAAAGAAAGAAGTTTTTAACAAAATAACTCTGGGCAGCAGCATTTTATGGGATAATTAAGAATAATCCTCCAGATTTCTGCTGCGAAACAAAACAACCTGGAGTATATGATTAAAAAATCGATTGCAATTTACACAATTATTGATGATTTGTTGAAAGAGATAGAACATACAGAACCACAAAACCGGAACATTTCGGACGCAGAAGTTATTACAACAACCGTTATCTCTGCTCTTTATTTCTCAGGCAAAGGAAAAGGCTATTGGTTTTATGCGCACGGTAAACTTAATACCTAATATGCTTTCAAAAAGCCGTTTCAACAGGAGGTTGCACATGATAAGGGATTTAATCGTTGATCTTTTCTTTCAGCTTTCAGAAATGATAAAGGAATTGAATATTGAATCAGAATATATCATTGACAGTTTCCCTGTAAAAACTTGTGACAATATGCGGATAGCCAACTCCAAACTTATACAGGGCGAAATATACAGAGGGAAAAAAGTTATCATGCGACGATGGTTCTATGGCTTTAATGTCCATGTAATGGTAACCACTGAGGGTATTCCGGTAGAATATACTTTTTTACCGGAAAGTAAGCATGACTCAGAAGCTTTAAAACAATTACCGTTTAATTTAGAACGGGGAAGTCGGGTTTATGCAGATGCTGGTTATACAAATTACAAAATAGAGGACATGCTTCAGCAAGCAGAGCAAATAGAATTACTTGTTGCCAGAAAAAACAACTCCAGGCGAAAACGTGAGCCGTATCAGGAATTCCTGATAGAGTCAATGCGGAAACGTATTGAAACAACTTTTAGTGAAATAATAACATTATTGCCAAAGAAAATCCATGCTGTAACAGATTACGGTTTTATCCTTAAGGTGATTATGTTCTTATTTTCATATACTTTGAATAAAATTGAAAACTAGCAACTTGAATTAATTAGTTTTTGAATGGATAAGATAACTACTATTATTAATGCTTACAATGAAAGATCTACAGGGAAAATTGCAGTTTTTGAATATCCCTAGTTACTCATATTATAAACTAAGTTTAGAAAATATGAATATCAACACAAATATAACAGATTAAATATTAGTAAGTCAACAGCAATTGGTTGTGCTTGTAACGAAGTGAAAACAATTGAAAAAGTAGTTGCCACCGTCAGACTGTCGTAAAATCTAACCAGATTTTGTTAAAAATCCAGGCATCTATCAGCCCCAGTAAAATTAGCTTTTTAGTACTTCAGGTATGAAGTAAATCAAAGGACAAAACAAGGCACAAGTAAAGGTTTTCCCGGTTTCGCTCTATAATGTTATTAACACAGAAAATGAAGTCCGCATTATCGACCTGTTTTTTGACAACCTTATTTTACTGGAATTTGGTTTTAATGTTGACCAGCCGGAAAATGGAAGACCGACCTATCATCCTTCTGACTTGCTAAAACTCTACATTAAAAGAGCCGAAGCTGACTTTGGTTTTATAATGGCGGCATACAATCTGCGAAGGATTATCAATATTGTTTGAGAAAGGAAATTAGAAAAATAAATGGCTGGTATTTTCTGTTTTATGTTCAAAATATGCTCATTTTAAACTATTTTTAAACCAGATAATCAAACTGAATATGAAAAGTCCAATTTTTTTAATTTGCTTCTAAATAACTCGAATAATTTTCAAATAACGATTGCCCAAAGAGGTTTTTAGACAGACTACAGTTACAAAAGGACTGTACAATAAGGAGGTTTTATATGGTCATTAAATATATTGATAGAGAAAATAAGGGTATTTATATTGAACATCCTCCTGCAGAGGGGTTATTAAAATTTCTTTATAAAAATCCCATAGGAAGTAAAACAATCCTACCAATTGTTAAACGTAAATTAATCACTGAATGGTATGGAAAAATGATGGACAAACCCTCATCTGCTAGAAAAATTAAATCATTCGTTGACGATTTTCATATTGATGTAAGTGAGTTAGAAAAAAGTATTGAAGAGTTTAAATCGTTCAATGATTTTTTTTGTCGAAAATTAAAGCCAAATGCACGAAAAATTGGGAATGGGTTGATATCACCAGGTGATGGAAGGATTCTGACTTTTGAAAATATTTCAGATGTAAATAATTTTTATATAAAAGGTAGAAAATTTACCTTGACAGAATTTTTATCAAATAAATTATTGGCAGAGAAGTATCAGAATTGTTCAATGGTGATTCTTCGTATAGCACCTAATGACTACCACCGATATCATTTCCCTTATAGTGGAAAACCTTCAAAATCTATAAAAATTAAAGGAAATTATTATTCGGTTTCACCCCATGCATTGTTTAAGAATTATGCAAAAGTATTTTGCGAAAACAAAAGAGAAATATGTAGTTTAAACATAAACAAAGAGAAAGAAATTTTAATTGTTTCAGTTGGCTCGACAATGGTTGGTAGTATCAATTCTTCTTACAGAATAAATACGATTGTAAATAAAGGCGAAGAAATGGGATATTTTTCATTTGGTGGTTCTACTGTTGTACTAATATTTGATCCGGATATTTTTAAAATAAATCAAGATTTATTAGAAAACTCAAAAGCAAATTTAGAAACATTTGTAAAAATGGGTGAAGAAATTGCCATCGAAAACTAACACCGTTTGCTAATTTTGGCAACTGGTACACAACCTCTAATTTCAGAAAAATCTTCTATATGTGAGGCAAAAATAGTTTCAGTTAAGTGCGTTTCCAAATTCTTAATTTTAATTAAAGAAGGATAAATTCCATGGAATAAACAGGCTTAAAAGGGCGAAATTCACTTCTGGGATAACTGAAATGATATTTTAAATTACTATTTCTCAAGAGTAATTATCATTCATGCCTAATAATGTATTTAATCCATTTTTAAAACTTCTACCTAACGGTAACTGTTTCCCGTTCACTTCAACAGTGTTCCCAAAAACAGCTTCAATGTTTTTCACCGGAACAATAAAAGATTTATGAATTCGGATAAAACCTTTTCCTTTCAGCAAGTTTTCGAAGTTTTTCATACGGTCGAGCTTGGTATATTTTTTTTCTTTGGTGTGAATGACTACATATTCTTTCATTCCTTCGACGTACAAAATATCCTCAATTTCTACTTTTACCGATTTATACCCCGATTTCACAAAAATAAAATCACGGGAAAAAGACTGATTTTCATTTTCTTCGTATGATTTTGGCAATTTAGCTTCCTGCTCCGAATTTTGTTTTGAAACCACTTTATTTACAGCCCTGGCAAATCGTTCAAATGCCACAGGCTTTAAAAGATAATCAGTAACATCCAGTTCATAACCTTCCAAAGCATATTCGGAATAAGCAGTTGTAAGAATAATGTGTGGCTTTTTTTGCAGGGTGCGAAGAAATTCAATTCCGGTTATTCCGGGCATCTGAATGTCCAGAAAAACGATTTCTACTTCACCGCTTTCAATAATTTCGTAAGCTTCTGCGGCTTTTCCGTAGGTGGCAAGCAATTCCAACTGTGGCATTTTTGCGATGTAATCGCTCAGGTATTTTCTGGCAATGGGTTCATCGTCAACAACAATGCATTTTATCTTCGAAATCATAACATGTCTTTTCTTTCAAACACCGGAAATTGTACAGAAACCATAAATTCATCGTTCTGTTTAACAGTTTGAAGTTCAAAACGGTCACCATAAATTAGCTTTAGCCGTTTTTTTACGTTGCTCAGCCCTATTCCGGGCAGCTTTTCTATTTTATTTTCAGTAAAATTATTCTTGCAAACAAAAAAGAACTGACCCTTTTCATCCCAGGTATCAAGTTCTATCCAGCCATCTTCTTCTTTGCCAATACTGCCATGTTTAAAGCAGTTTTCAATAAAAGGTAAAAGCAAAAGCGGAGGAATAAAAACAAACTGCCTGTTTACCTGAACAGAAACACGAATATTTTCAGGCGTTGAGATTCGCATTTTTTCCAAATCAATATAGTTTTGGATAAAATTAAGCTCCTTTTCTACCGGCACCAGCTTTTGCTCTGTTTCATAAATCAGGTAACGCATAGTATCCGATAATCCCAGCACCATTTGTGGCGCCAGTTCCGATTTGGAATAAGTAAGTCCGTACAAATTATTTAATGTATTAAACAGAAAATGCGGGTTAACCTGCGATTTCAGATATAAAATCTGAGCTTCCTGGCTGCGTTGAAGTTCTTCCCGGCTTTCACGCTCTTTTCGGTCCTTGTTTTCGTACAAACGGAATAAAACACCAATAACCGACAAAACGGAATAGATTAAAAAGCCGGTTAAATAAGGAATACGCCCCGCTCCCAAACGACTGTAACGTAGTATATTTTTCCTTAAAGTGATATTATCCGGATCAAAAAAGCGGTTGGAGCGAACCGGCCCTGAAAAAAAGGCTGCATCTCCGGCAAAGTAATCTAATAATTTCACTCTTAAAATGGAAAGTGAAAAAATCGAAATCAAACCCAAAGTAATGAAAAGGATGAGATTTCGCTTCTTTATCAGAAATTGATTGGTAAGTATCCACCCTGCAAAATAGAAAGAAGCAGCCATTAATGAGATACTGCTTACTGAGCGGTAAATGGCAAAATCGACAGGCAAAAAAATGGTAAGAGAAAAAAACAGCGAATAAGCCAAAACCAACCAAACCGCAATATGTATTATTATTTTTCTCATCCTGCAATGCTACCAAAATAAGTAATTCAAACGCAATAATCTAAACCATTGTATAAAATTATTCAATCAAAGTACAGTATTAATCAATTAGCTGCAGGTTAAATGCATTTGTAGTTGGTATTAGCAGATCTGTCGTTGGATGAAAATATTCCATGTCCCGAAAATGGTTGCTGTATGTTTGAATTGAAATTTAAAAATGAAAAAGGATGAAAAAATTAATTGTATTCAGTTTGATAGTATTTGTAATGACAGTAAAAAGCTTCGCACAGGATTTTGAAAATAAGTACACCCCGCAGGAACGCGCACAAATGCAAACCGGTTGGATGAAAGAAAATCTTCAGTTAAATGAGCAGCAGTTGCTAAAAGTTGATTCGCTCAACTTGAAATATGCTTTGAAAATGGAAGAGGTGAAAAGCACTCAGGGACGATTGAACCAGGTAAAAAAAGCCCGCTCAATAGCAGAAGAAAAGGATGCGCAACTCAAGCAAATTCTGGATAAAACCCAGTACGAAACCTATCTAGAGAAGCGAAAAGAATTAAGACATAAGATGCAAGAAATGCGGAAAGACCAGTAAAAAAACAATCAATTCGGAAAATAGATAATTCAAAGTAAACCAATTAAAAATTAGAAAGATGAAAACAAGAAACATTTTATGGGGTATTCTGGCGCTGGTTGCAGTGCTGGGGCTTAGCAGTTTTCTGCCCGGGCCACGGGAAGAAATTCAAAAGGCTTTTAGGCGCAGCCCTGAAACACGGGCAAATGTAATAACCAGCATTATGAAAAACCGCTTGGATTTAAGTGAAGCCCAGGTTGAAAAGGTATATCAGATTAACCTGAAATATGCACAAAAGCTGCAACCTTTTGTAAGTAGCAGTGAACGCCCTGTCGCAATTTCGGAAGAAGCAACAAAGATTAATGAAGAAAGGAAAGAAGAAATGCTTGCGATTTTAACACCGGCGCAACATGAACAGGCCGACCAAATTCGCAAACAGTGGATTTCGCGCCTCGAAACAATTTTGGAAAGATTAAAACAAAACGATTTTAAAAACTAATAATTTAAAATTTCTCAATTATGAAAACAAAAAATTTCTTATTAGTGGGTATAATTACCCTGGCAGGATTATTTTCTATAACCTCCTGCAACAATGACGATGATCCTGTAGCAGAAGAAGTAATTACCGAAGCGGAAGCTGTTGAAATTGTAGCCTATTCGGTAGCAAGCGGTAGCGACGGGCTAACCGCGGATATTGAAACAACTGCTGAACTTTCCGGGCAATCTGTTGATAGCAATAGCTTAAAGTCTGCCGACAGCAATACCCTTAGTTGTGGCGAATCCCGCGATACGACATTTACCTCTAAGTCAACTAGTTTAATTACCTTCGAGTCTTCGAAGATGTACGATTATATGCTTGAGTGCGACGAATCGGACGACCCGCTCATGCTGGATTTCAGTTTTACCTATGAAGGAGAGTTCGATGCACCCCGGATTGCTTCACAGCATTCAGGGAGCGGCGATTTTACGGTTACTGATATCGAACACACGTCAGATATGTACCTGGTAAATGGCACATGGCAACGAAGCAGCGGCTTCGAATCCAAAATCCGTAACCAGGGCACACGGCAGGCTTCGCTCCGTTTCGAACTTGTTGATGTGGCCGTGGAGAAAGAGCCAAAAGAAGTTGATAACGGAACGATTATTTTTTCAATAGAAGGTGAAAGCGCTTCCGGAAGCAGCAGCTCCGGGTATAAATATGAAGGCACAATCACATATAACGGGAATGGCGAAGCGATTATCGAAATTACCGGCTCCAGCTCAAGTTACATTACAAATTTAGAGACAGGGGAAGTAGAAGAATTATAAGAATGAAATGGAAAACACGCCGGTAAAATTTTTACCGGCGTGTTTTTAAGCACCAACCAATAATTTAAAAATATAACGAAATGAAAACGAAACAATTAAGTATAGTTTTAATAATGATTTTTTTAATTGGTTCCGCTTACGGGTCTTTTGCCCAGCGAAGGGTAGTAAATACGCCCCGCCGGACAGTAGTGCAAGGCCCCCGCGGAACCGTTGTTTACCGGAAAGCCCCGCCGGTAGTGAAACCTGTACGGAGGCTGCCTGCAAAAGCGGCTGTGGTTCATTACCATAGTCGGCCCTATTATTACCATGGCGGGGTGTTTTATGTTGCCCGCAATGGCTCTTATGTGAGGGTTGTCCCGCCGGTTGGGATAAGGGTTGCCGTCCTTCCGGCTGGTTACGTGCGGTTAGTAGTTGGCCCTTCGGTTTTCTTTTATGCCGGCGGAATTTTTTATGTCGAAGATGTATCCTCGGGAGAGTATGTTGTGGCAGATCCCCCTGTTGGTGCGATAGTCAGCCAATTACCTTCCGGCGCCGCCGAAGTAGAAATCGACGGAAAGCTTTATTATGAATACAACGGGATACTTTATAAACCGGTTCGAACGGAGAAAAAGGCATATGAAGTGGCCGGTAAGCTGGAAGATTGATTTATTGATTTACCACATTAAAAAGTGTTTTTGCATTCTCAATATTGGAAACAAAAATTCAAGGCACGTTGCTTTGATACAATTACAATCCAAAAGTAAATATGGAAATATTGTTGAACATATTGGCATTGTCGATGGGATTTGCAATTGTGGTTATTTCCATTCCCCAGGTTATTAAAATAGCCCGGGCAAAAAAACTTTATGAACCTTTAGACGAAAGAAAACGTCACGCCCGGGATATACCCCCGTTTGGGGGTGTCGCTATTTTCATCGGATTTGTAATTAACACAATTGTAGCTACTGAAAGTTATGTCTTTGAATCGCTAAAATATATTATTGCATCAATAATTCTGATATTTTTTATTGGGTTGAAAGATGATTTTTTGGTAATAACGGTAAAAAATAAACTGATTGTACAAATATTTGCCGCTGTACTTCTTATCACCCTGGGCAATGTGCATTTTACAAATTTAGACGGGATATTTGGCCTTTATCAAATCCATTATTTTTCAACTGTGTTTGTTTCGCTGTTTGTAATGATAGGGATAATTAACGCATTTAACCTTATAGACGGTATTGACGGATTGGCTTCAGGACTGGCAATGCTTGCAGGCACATTTTTTGGCGTATAGTTTTACCTTGCCGGTCAGATACCGTTTTCGATAATGTCGTTTGCTTTGGTTGGAAGCCTGGCAGGTTTTTTCCTTTTTAATGTTTTTGGTAAACAGAATAAGCTTTTTATGGGAGATGCCGGTTCGCTGGTAATTGGATTGATTGTTTCCACCCTTGTCATAAAATTTAATGAATTTAATATTATCAAAACTGCACCTTATGCAATTAATGCTGCGCCAGCGGTGTCTTTTGCTGTGCTGACTGTCCCGGTTATAGATACTTTACGCGTTATAACCATAAGGTTAATGCAAAAAAAATTGATAACGGAACGATTAGCTGTTCAATAGAAGGCGAAGGCATATCAGGTAGCAGCAGCGCCGGGTATAAATAGGAAGGCACAATCACAAATAACGGAAATGGTGAAGCGATTATCGAAATTAGCTGCTCCAGTTCAAGTTACATTACAAATTTAGAGACAGGAGATATAGAAGAAATAAAAGAATAAAATGAAAACAAGAAAAACTATTTTTTAGCATTAACCGTTGCCGCTGTAACATTCGTAGCATGTGAAAAAGAAGTTGATATAAATGAAAAACTCAACGGAGACACCCTCGCATTGGTAAAAGAAGCCGTAAATACCGAAGCACTTGAAAATGAAATTACATCGAGCATTGATCAGGCAATTACATACGCTGAGCAATTAAATTCCGAAGAGAAATCGGCAACAATTTTAGATTGCACCAATATTACGGTAAGGCCAATTTTTGGTTTCCCGAAAACAATTACCGTTAATTTTGGCGACGGGTGCGGAGGGACAAACGGATTTGTGCGCTCGGGGTCCATGTCAGTTACTATCGGCGATACGTTACGAACCACCGGGACAAGCTACGACGTTGCTTTTGATAATTTTGCCATTGATGGATACTCAATTACCGGGACAATTTCAGTAGAAAATACCAGCTCCGGTGATATTATTTCATTCTCAGAAAAGATGGATTTAACCATGACCAGTGATGGAGGTATTGCAATAACTAAAATAAAAACTACGGAAAGAGCTTGGATTGAAGGGACTGAAACCAGCGATGTCAGTGATGATGTGTTTTCAGTTTCGGGCTCCGCAGATTTTTATTCATCATCGGGAAGAAGTTACTCTTATTCAATTCTTGAGCCACTTATTATTACACGTACTTGTGATATTTTTACCGAAGGTGTAATTAAAATTACAATGACAGGGAGTGAAGATCCAATAACAGTTGATTTTGGAAATAACGGATGCAATTGGAAAATATACGTGTCACAGGGAAATATCGTTAATGAAGAAATCAATTTAAATGATTGATTGTTAGCCGGATTAAGTCTTGAATTTTCTATTTATTCATAATGTGGTTTACTACCACGCTACTTTATAATAGCGGGGTAGTTCATTTCCCTGTTATTTTTTTTCTGTGATTTATTCCCCAATCTCTTAAAGCCTTAATAACATCACCCAGTGTTTCAGCATAGGAGGACGTATTGTATTCTATCATTACAGGATAGCTGTCAATAATTTTTCTTTCTATCAGTTTATTTTGTTCAAGATCTTTTAATTCATTGGATAAAACTTTAGCCGTGATTTTAGGAATGCTTTTTTGTATTTCAGTAAATCGATGATTTCCTGATGAAATTGAAATCAGGATCAACAACTTCCATTTTCCGCTAATAACATCTATTGCGTCTCGAACTGGCATGATAGCGGAAGAACAATCGGTGTGAATAGATTTTTTCATAATTATTTATCGCTAACCTTTAAGTAACTACTATAAATTAGATAGCAAATGTATTTAACTTTACCAAAGAAAAAATATAAATTTTTAAAATTATTGGAGATGAAAAATATTCTGAAGATTACCTCAAGTTTCAGAGGAGAAGATTCAATGTCAAGTAAATTGGCAAATGAAATTGTCAAAAAACTTACAGATGACAAACTGACAAGTATTGATACTATTGATTTATCCCAAGAACCCTTATCGCATTTGAGCAGATTTCATATAGAATCCTTTTTTACACCTGAAAGCGATAGGGTGGGTGAAATGAAAGAAATTGCCTGGCATTCAGATGCAGCCATAGATGCCTTATTGAAGGCGGATAAGATTGTGATTGGAGTAGCCATGTACAACTTTGGAATTTCCTCAACCCTTAAGTCATGGATCGATTATATTGCTATTGCTGGAAAGACTTTTAAATATACAGAAAATGGAGCAGAGGGGTTGATTAAAAACAAAAAAGTTTATTTGGCAATAGCCACAGGAGGAGTATATTCCAATGATACTATGAAAAGCTACGATTATACAGAATCATATTTAAGAACTATTCTGGGTTTTATGGGGATGACAGATATAACCGTATTTCGGGTTGAAGGTGTCAATATCCCCGGCATAAAAGAAACAGTATTGGAAAAAGCAATCAACAGTATTGTAATTTAATAACAAAATTTACAAAAATGAAATCAAAAAAAGTAGTTTATTGGATAACAACATCCGTTATTGGCTTGATGATGGTATTTAGCGCCTTCAATTACTTTACAAGTATAGAAGCAGTAGAAGGTATGGCCCGGCTTGGATTTCAGCCCTTCTTCGTTAAAGAATTAGGATTCTTTAAAATCTTAGGTGTTTTGGCGCTTGTTATACCACAAGTTCCAATTAAAATAAAAGAATGGGCTTATGCCGGTTTTGGAATTGTTTTTATATCTGCATTCTGGGCACATGTAAATGCAGGTGACCCAGTTTCTATGTCTTCAATGCCTATCATTTTCCTGGTATTGCTTATAGTATCTAACATCTATTTGAATAAAATAAAAGTTTCGAAATGAATTTAACAATCTTTGGTGGAACAGGCGAGACAGGAATACTTGTTATTAAAAAAGCCTTGGAAGCCGAATATCGAGTGACTGCGTTCGCACGCAACCCGGCAAAAATATCCTTTCAAGATAAAAATCTTAAAATCATAAAAGGGGAACTTACAGATATTAATCAAATTGAAAATGCAATGATTGGTGCTGATGTGGTTATCAGCGTTTTGGGGCCAACTGGAAAGACGAAAGGATTGAATATTTCTACAGGTATAAAAAATATCATTTCGGCAATGGAAAGAAATGGTGTGAAACGTTTTATAGCAACAGCAACGCCAAGTTTTAAAGTCCCAAATGATAAATTTCAGTTTAGCTTTTCGCTTGCCATTTTTATGATAAAAACTTTAGCAAAAGATGCTTATTGTGATATAGTGGCAACCGGAGAAGCCGTTTCAAATAGTCAGTTAGATTGGACTTTAGTACGCATACCAACGCTGAGCAGAAAACCAGGAACAGGAAAACTGAATATCGGTTATACAGGAACCGATAATGTTAAAGTATTTTCGCTTTCAAGGGAAGACTTGGCTGATTTTTTAATTAAACAAATTAACGATAAAAATTATTTGAAAAAGGCACCTGTTATAAGCAATTAATTATTAATCATTTTTACTTTGAGTGAGTTTGTCACTCTTGAATCGATTTTAAAGATTGGTTTGTATTGAGAAAAATTCTATATTTGACTAATTAAACAAAATAGTCAAATAGAATGGCAAAACCAGAAATCAAATCGATAATAATAAGTGCTGCCACTCAGTATTTTTCAAAATTCGGGTTTTATAAAACAACGATGGATGAGATTGCCAAACACATCCATAAAGCAAAAGGAGTTTTATATTATCACTATAATAGCAAGGAAGAATTATTTAACGAAGTATTAAAGCAGGAGCTTAGTGCCGTAAAATCTGAGTTACAGAAGGTTGTTAATTCTGATGAAGATGCTTTAACTGTTCTTAATAACTATTTTTTTAAAAGGCTTGAGTTATTGCATGAATCTGTAAATTACCATGAAACTTTGAAAGCCGATTTTTTTGAAAAATATCATTTTGTTGAGGAAGTGAGGGAAGACTTTGCCGCATTTGAGAGAAATAATTTTTATCAGATGCTCAAAAAAGGTGAGGATGAAGGGGTATTGCAATTTAATAATATTGACTCAACAGTAAATATGCTATTAATGCTGGTTAATAGCATGGAAGTACCGTTATTCCTACAAAATAAATATTCTGAGTACATTCATACAATTAAAGAACTTGCAGAATTTCTTGTAAAGGGATTAAAATCTTAATTAATTTACTTAGAAATCAACAATTAAAGTAACCAATACAATTTTGTAATTGTCGTTTATTGCATAAGAAATGATAGTCAATAAAAGTTATGAAAAAAGGTAATATAAAATCGGTGAATTATTGTTAAATCTCAAAGAAATGCTTTCAAACTTTTATAAAATTCATGTAGCATTGCATACATACAAAGTTAGGTAATGAGAAACAGCCTAAAGTAAAGTTTCAGGATGAAAGAAACAAAGATATTAGGAATAGAGAAAAATGCTTTTTTTACAGGGCTGACAAGCTTTTTTACCGATACATCTACGAAAATGATATATAGCGTAATGCCGCTATTTTTATTATCCATAGGTGCATCTAAAACTACTATATCTTTAATTGAAGGAATTGCAGAGAGTACTGCATCATTATTAAAAGCAATTTCAGGGTATTGGAGCGATAAAATCGGGAAAAATAAACCATTTATGATCATTGGCTATGGTGTTACCGCCCTGGTAACGCCATTATATGTATTGGCAGGAGTACCTGTTCAGATTTTATTTTTAAGATTTTTTGAACGAATCGGGAAAGGCCTAAGAGCTGCTCCACGCGACAGCCTTATAAGCGCTTCAATAAAAGAAAATGAAGCCGGTAAATCGTTTGGGTTTCAGAAAGCAATGGACAATAGCGGCGCAATTATTGGCCCGTTAATTGCGTTCCTGCTTTTATCTCTTTTCCCTTTAAATTATACCAATATTTTTCTTTTTGCTACTATTCCGGCAATTTTTGGTGTATTAACAATTGTTATTTTCATAAAAGAAGCAAAGGCAGAAAAAAAGGGAAGTTCCAAAAATATTTCATTAAAGCAACTGCCCCGGAAATTCTATTTTTTTCTCATTATAATTTTTGTATTTACGCTTGGTAATTCAGCCGATGCCTTATTGCTTGTAAAAACGACCGAAACCGGCATAAATAAATCACATATTCCTTTTATGTATATGATTTTCAATACGGTATCAGTTGTTCTTGCTATTCCAATTGGCAAGTTATCCGACAGGATTGGCCGTGAAAAAATGATTATTCTTGGTTTTTTTGTCTATTCGATTGTGTATTATTTCTTTGGCAAGTATAATAATATAACTGTTTTTATTTTTTTATTTATGTTGTATGGATTTTATAGTGCATTGACTGATGGTAGCCAAAAAGCAATGATCTCAGACATTGTAAGCAAAGATTTAAAAGGGACAGGTTATGGAATTTATCATGCTGTGCTTGGTATCACATTACTCCCGGCAAGTTTAATTGCTGGATTATTGTATGATAATGTAAATTCAAATGCTCCGTTTTATTTTGGTTCTGTAATGGCACTATTGGCAACTTTTTTAATGACAGTGTTTGCTGTCATTAACAAGAAAAATTTAACATAACACAAAACGATTAGCTAAAGCGTCATTTGAGCACACAAACAAGAACAATTTTAATATTAACCACGACTTATTAATGTGTGACTTTTACTAAAAATTTCCATAATTTATTGAATTAGTTTGTATAAAACACAAAAATAATTACATTTGCTACCAGAATTCATATTTAGTATTTAAGTATTATGCATACAAACGACCAAATAGCCCAAACAGAAATCCTATTAAAAGCTCAGATTTTGTTCCAGCAATACGGGATGAAAAAAACAACAATGGATGAAATTGCCGCAGCTTGCGGAAAAGCAAAAAGTACAATATATCACCATTTTAAAAATAAAGAAGATGTTTTTGAATCGGTAGTTGACATGGAGTTACTGAACTTAAGGGTACTTGTAAGAGACAAGGTGGAAGAACATAAAACAATGGTAAAAAAGATTCATGCCTATTTTACTACGTTCCATCATGAAGTTTATAATAAAATTAATCTATATCGAGTAATGGCTCAGGAGCAGCTTCCTGAAAATATAAGTGATAGAGTTTATTCCAAAGTAATAGATTTTGAAAAATCATATATAATTAGAATTTTGGAAGATGGTTATGATTCTGGAGAATTTAGAAAGTTTAAAAAAGAAGAAATCCCTTGGATTGCAGAAATGTTTTTTGCTGCATTTTTTGGGATTGTCAGGTATTTTATAAAGAAAGACGGTGCATTCTCTTTTGACCGGCTTCAGAAAACGGCTGACACTTTTATTCCACATATTTTTTCATGATTTTTTTATCTAATATACTACCATAATACCAATATGTTTTTTCAGGACAATGGTTATTCAAGAGTACAAATTATTTTAAATTTTAGTATAAATTATATTTTAGTTTATTTTCCAGAAGATTAATTCCAAATGAAGGTTAATTACAATATATATTTTTTTGCTGCAAATGCTACTATAAAACCAATTTAGTTTTTTAGACAAACAATTATAATTAATAAATATCGATGAAAAAAATTATTTACCCGGTGATCCTGTTTGCAGTGTTAGCAGGATGCAATTCAAAAGAAAGTCGTGAGATAAAATCTACTTCTGTTAGCGGTGTAAAAATCACAAAGCAAGAGGTAAGATTAGAAAAGGAAGTGCAATATCTTGATTTTAGTGGTACTATCGAACCTTCGCAAACTATCCCGTTAAGTTTCAGAACAACCGGTACAGTAGAAAAAGTTTTGGTAGAAGAGGGCGATTTTGTAAAAGAGGGTCAGTTGTTAGCGGTTGTTGATGATACGGATGCACAAACTATGTATGAGATTTCGCTATCAAAGTACCAGCAGGCAACTGATGCTTACGATCGGTTAAAAAGCGTTTACGACAAGGGCAGTCTCCCTGAAATTAAATGGATTGAAATGGAAACCAACTTGGCTCAGGCCAAATCGACGCTTGAATTGTCGAAGAATAACCTTGAAAAATGCAAGCTTTTTGCCCCAGCAAATGGAATAATTGGCAACCGGAATATCGAACCCGGTATGTCAGCAATAAACATATCCGGCTCCCCATTGGAAATAGTAGATATTAAAACAGTTAATATTAAAATTCCCGTTCCGGAGAATGAAATAAGCAAGATTAAAAAAGGATTGGCAGCAACCATTACTGTTTCGGCATTAGGTAATAAAAAGTATGAAGGAACAATAACCAATGTAAGTCAGGTAGCCGACAGATTTTCACGAACCTATGATGCAAAAATATTAGTTACCAATACAGATTTTGAATTAAAACCAGGAATGGTTTGCGATGTAAGACTTCACATTCAGTTAGATGAATTTAGCGTATTGGTTCCTTATCCGAGTGTTTCGGAAGATTCTGACGGAAATTCTTTTGTTTATCTCGTTGATGCCACAAACAAAAGGGCAAAAAAGCAAATTGTAAAAACCGGCAACTTTGTTGGATCTGATATTGAAATAATATCGGGATTAACTGAAGGACAGGAGGTTGTTTGCAAAGGGAATAATAAATTAATGGATAACAGCTTAATTACCTGGTAAAATGAGACACAAAAAAACGAACTATATCGAAGCCGCTATGCGGAATCGAAATATCGTATTAATATTTACGGCAATTTTTGTGGTATTAGGAATAGTAGCTTTATTAAAGATGCCACGTGATGAATTCCCTCCTTTTACTATCCGGACAGGAGTTGTTGTAGGTGTATATCCGGGAGCAACATCCGATGAAGTAGAGACCCAATTAACCAGGGCCGTTGAAAATTATATATTTGGTTTTAAAGAGGTTGACAAAGAAAAAACATACTCGCGGTCGGAAGAAGGGAGAATGTATTTGTTTGTAGAACTTAACGGTGATGTTAAAAACGCCGAACAATTTTGGTCCAAACTAAAGCATGGATTAAATGAGTTAAAAATGACTCTCCCGAGTGGAGTCCTGGCTTTAGTAGCCAATTCTGATTTCGGGGACACTGCTGCCCTCCTTATTACATTGTCATCGGATACGAAAGATTACAAGGAAATGGAGGATGAGCTCAAAAAACTTGAAGCAGCCTGCCGTAAAATCCCTTCTGTTTCGAAAATAAAACATTACGGTCTTCAAAAGGAAAAAATATATGTAAATGTCAGGCCGGAGAAACTTAATGAGTACAATATAAAATCGTTGTCATTACTGGCTTCTTATCAACTTGATGGGATGGTTAATTATGCCGGGGAGTTAGAAGACGGGGCAAAAAACCTTCCTATTCACTTGCCGTCAAACTTTGAATCAGAAAAAGACCTGGCAGAACATATTGTATATTCCGACCCCAATGGCAACATCGTTCGGCTTAAAGATATAGCCACAATACAACGCCGTTATGAAGATCCGGATAATTACATCGAACAAGGTGGTAAAAAAACCATTCTTCTTTCACTTGAAATGCAACCGGGTAACAATATCGTTGAGTTCGGGCAGGAGGTTGACGAAGCGCTGGTTGTATTTGAAACACAATGCCCGGATGATATACAGGTTGCAAAAATATCGGAATTGCCCAAATACGTTAAAGAGTCGGTGGACAACTTTATGAAAGAGTTTTTAATTGCCATCATCGCAGTTATTCTTGTAACGTTGATACTGTTACCTTTCAGGGTAGCGTCAGTTGCCGCCTTAACTATTCCAATTTCGATACTTATAACTTTGACATTTAGTTACATAACAGGTATTGAATTAAATACAGTAACACTTGCTGCACTTATTCTTGTACTGGGAATGATTGTTGATAACTCTATTGTTGTAATTGACAATTATATCGAAAAGCTCGATCAGGGATATTCCCGATGGACTGCTGCCATAAAAAGTGCACAGGAACTATTCATTCCAATTGTTACTGCAACATTAGCGATTTTATCAGCCTTTTTCCCATTGTTGTTTTTTATGAAAGGTACAGCAGCTGAGTTTGTAGGCACTTTCCCGATCGTTGTCGGGATTTCACTGACAGCATCCGTTCTGGTTGCAGTTTTGCTGGTTCCTTACCTTAACTATGTGTTTATTAGAAAAGGATTAAAAAGAGGGAAATCAAAACAAAAGAAAAAAACGTTTCTGGATAATTTGCAGAAATGGTATGATGTTACGCTGGAAAAGGCATTTCACCATCCTAAAAAAGTGGTCTTTACCGGAGTTCTTATCGTAATTTTGGGATTTGCCATTTTTCCAACCCTTAATATTCAACTGTTCCCTGAACTGGAACGAAACCAGTTTGCAGTTGAAATTTACCTTCCAACAGGTTCCTCTCTGGATAGAACAGGAGAAGTTGTTGATAGTATGGCAACCATATTAATGAATGATGACAGGGTAACCAATGTTACCAGCTTTATAGGAACCAGTTCACCACGTTTTCATACAGTGTATGCGCCAAATATGCCTTCCCCCAGTTATGGTCAGATACTGGTAAATACTGTTTCCAACGAAGCAACCAGGGAGGTAGCGAATGAATATGATAAAAAGTACGGCGATTATTTTGCCGATGCCCATGTTAAATGTAAGATATTGGCACTCCAAAAAAACAGGAATCCGATAGAAATCCGTATAACATCAGATTCGATAAATGACATTCGCGCAGTAGAATCCCAAATACATGATATCCTTAAATCAACCGACAATGTAACATGGATTAGAAATGATTGGGAAGAAAAACAGCAAAATATAAGGGTTGACCTTGAAAGAGACAGGGCAAATCGTCTTGGGTATTCAAAAGCCCTTGTCTCAACCTCTATTATGGCAGGATTAAACGGGTTACCATTAACCACAATTTGGGAAGGTGAACATGCCATTGAAGTGGTACTCAACACAAAGAGTACCCCCAATGAAGAGATAGGTACTTTAGAAAACCTTTACATTACTTCGCCGCTAACATTTTCTTCATTACCTCTGAGGTCGATTGCAACTTTAAGCCCGGAATGGACAGAAGGAGTTATTGTTCACCGGAATGGAGTAAGGACTTTAACGATAGCAGTAGATAATGATACAAAAGTTGTAGCAAATTCCGTCTTTAGCAAAATCAAAAAACAAGTTGATAAGCTTGATTTACCTGAAGGTACTTCAATAAGTTACGGCGGTGAATATGAAACCTCCATGGAAGAGCTACCACCGGTTTTCATTGCGCTTGGAGTAAGCATAATTCTTATCTTCTTCATTCTACTTTTCCAGTTCAAAAAAGAAAGATTGTCACTTCTCATCATGACTACTATGATTTTAGGCATCCCGGGAGCTACTATCGGAATAAAACTGATGGGATTTCCGGCAAGCCTTACCGGATTAATGGGGATAACAAGCCTTGTGGGTATTGTGGTCCGTAATGGTATTATCTTGATTGATTATGCCCAGGCCTTAAGGAAAAAAGACCGGACCCTGACTGTAAAAGAGGCTGCACTTGCAGCCGGGAAACGCAGGATGCGCCCCATTTTCCTGACTTCGGCTGCCGCATCGGCAGGTGTTATTCCAATGATAATGGGAAGGTCTATGCTTTGGGGGCCGCTGGGAACAGTAATTTGTTTTGGTTTAATTATATCAATGGTACTTACACTATATATTTTACCCATTCTTTATTCATGGATACTCAGGGATAAAAGTGGTAAAAAAGGTTTTTGGTCGATTCCGGTAAAGAGAAGTTTGGCATTAGTTTTACCTTTTATCTTTATTCTGTTACCATCAGTATCGAATGCGCAAAGCCTAAGCTTGGATTCGTGTAAGGTGTACGCGCTTGAACACAATCGGCAAATTAAAGAAGCAAAGCTAAAAGTGGATGAAGCAGAACAAGTTAGAAAGAATGTGCAGACTAATTTTTACCCGAAAGTAAATGCACAGATTGCCGCAATAAAAATTAACGATTATCTGCTTGACATTGAAACGCCGGAAATGAACTTACCGGTTTATGATGGGAATCCCGAAAATTTAGCTAATGTAACACAATTTGCTTATGTCCCGGGAATGAATATACAGGCTCTTGATTACCTGAATATAGGTATGGTAACCGCGATTCAGCCAATTTATGCCGGAGGCCAGGTAAAAACCGGTTATAAATTGGCATCAATGGGGAAAATTATCAACGAAAAAGCGCTTATTCTGAGTACTGAAGAGGTGATAGTAAAAACAGAAGAATATTACTGGACCCTGGTTTCGCTTCAGGCAAAACAAAAAACCCTGAGTAGTTATGAAAAACTAATCATAAGCTTGCTAAAAGATGTCCAGGTTTCTTACGATGCAGGGTTAATTGAAAAAAGCGATTTGCTTAAAGTTAAGATGAAGCTTAACGAAATTGAAGCAAATAAACTGAAGTTAGTAAACGGGGTCGAAATGGTAAAAATGGCCATGTGCCAGCATATAGGTATTGAGTATTCGGAAAACATTACATTGCAGGATACTTCATTTACAATAGTAACACCCGAAGCGCTGTTTATATTGCCCGAAGATGCGCTGTTAAACCGAACTGAATATCAAATCCTGAATGACGTGGTTAATGTTGAAGAATTACAAAAGCGGTTGTCCCTGGGAGAACACTTGCCCCAGTTTGCAATTGGAGTTCAGGGGCAATATCTTGACATTGCTGAAAAGCAAAATACCTATGCTATTGGTTTTGCAACTTTATCCATTCCGATATCAGACTGGTGGGGAGGGAAATACAAAATGCAGGAACACAACATCAAAATTGATATAGCAAAAAATGACCTGGATGAAAAATCGGAGTTATTGAAATTGCAGATGACTCAGTCTTTCAAAAAATTAACTGAAAGCTTTAAACAGATATCAGTTGCTGAATCACAGGTTGAACAGGCAGGCGAACACGTAAAAGTAGTAAGCGACAATTACGACGCAGGAATTGTTTCAACATCCGATTTACTGGAAGCACAGGCTCTTTTGCAGGAAGCTGAAGATAATCTCACCGATGCCAGAAGTATATATCAGATAAATCAGACACATTACAGGCAGGTGGTTGCTAAATTGGGTTATTAGCTTATTAAATGTAAAGCAGAAAACAGATAATAATACCCCTGCTATAAGCCTTTTTAAATGGTTGCAGGGGTATTCACATAATAAAAAGTTGTTAAAAGTGATTTACAATTTCTATGCGAAAAGTTACCACATATATTGTACTAAGTTTGTATTTATCTTTTACCTCTTTTGTTTCAGCACAACAGGATTCCATTAATATTCTGCGCCCCAAGGTGGCGGTAGTTTTGAGCGGTGGCGGTGCCAAAGGTTTTGCCCACATCGGGGTACTCAAAATATTGGAGGATGAAGGGATTCCAATCGATATTATTGTTGGTACCAGTATGGGAAGCCTGATTGGAGGATTTTATTCATTGGGGTATACTGCGGATGAAATTAAAAAAGTCGTAGAAAGTCAGGATTGGGAGAGATTGCTTTCTGACAATGTCGACAGAAAGTATTATTCGCGCAACGAGCAGATTTTAAAACAACGGTATCTATTAAGTTTTTCATTTTCTGATGTTAAGTCGATAGGCCTACCACAAGGAATTATTAAAGGGCAAAATATACTGAATTTATTTTGCGGATTATCCGGTAACCTGAATTCTGATACTGATTTTAGCCAACTACCAATTTCGTATGCCAGTGTAGCTGCCGATTTGGAGACCGGAAACGAGGTGGTAATAAATAGCGGATTTTTCCCTACTGCATTATTTGCAAGCATGGCAATTCCCGGGGCCTTTCTGCCAATGAATCGTAACGGGTTGCTCCTGGCCGATGGGGGCATTGTAAACAATTTTCCAACAGATGTAGCAAAACGGATGGGAGCCGATATCATTATCGGAGTCGATATTAGGGGGAACCTGAAACCAAAGGAAGAGTTAACGTCTGTTGATGGAATCTTTAATCAGATGATTGGTTTTTTGGGGCAGGGAAAGGATTCTGTCAACAACAGTTTATGCAACATCATTATACGCCCTGATATTACCGGTTATTCTGTAGGAAATTTTTCGAGAGAAGCTGTGGATACATTGATTCTGAGGGGGGGAAAAGCAACTCTTTCGCAACAGGAACAGATCAGGGAATTAAAAAGAAAATTTAACCTTACACAACGCGAATATTCGAGGCAATATGTGGTTAATGACAAATGGAAAATTACAGATATTAGCTTTACGGGCAATTCCAACCTCGACAAAACATTTCTTAAAAATAAACTCAACCTTGAATTACCGGGGAATTATTCCAGAGAACAAATTCAAAATGCCATCGACGGGTTATACGGATACGGCGGTTTCGACCTGGTGTATTATTATTTAACTGACAACAACAATGGCAAGACACTTAACCTTAATATTACCCCTCGAAAAGTATTTTCTCAACGAATTGGTTTTAAGGTCAATACAAATGATGCAGCAGCGTTGTTGTTTAATGCCACCCGGAAAAATTATGAGAAACCAATTGGCTATTTGTCGCTGAACGCAGAATTGTCAGCCAATCCGGGCGTTAGTTTTGTAGCAGAAACTAATAAAAGGAATTTGCCAACGCTGGGGCTCGAATTAAGAAGCAAATACCAGCAGTACAAAATATATGAAAACGGGGATAAGCTATCGAGTGCTGATTTATTTTATTCTGCGCTAGATATTTATTTATATAAAACCTTTTTCAACCAGTTAAGTTTTGGATTGGGAGTTCAGGAAGAATATTTTAGCGGCGATGTTTTTACAAAAAATACTAATTCATTAGTCCTGTCCTCAAAAACCAACCAGTTTCTTTCCAATGCCTATACATACATTATTTTCGATAATATGGACAATTTTTATTTTCCCCATAAAGGCACTCGCCTGGATGCAGAGTTTTCAGTATACTCTGATTTGTCAGGAAATAGCAGCTTAAGTTCTGCCCTGCTTTTTAAAATGAAAAATGCCATTCCACTATCTTCCAATACTACATTTTTATTTGATGTTTACAGCCGCTCGATGTTCAACAATAATTATCCCCGTATAAAAACAACGGTTATCGGAGGTGAACCTTATTCACAATATTTTAATTATCATTTACCCTTTATTGGGCTTCCCCCTGTAACACTTGCCGACAGGTACACCAATATTGGCTTGGCAGGAATCCGTTTTCATGTGGCTAAAAATCAATACGTTTCATTAGTGTATAATTTAATAGTACAGGGCAATAATTATAATGAATTAAATAATTTTCTTATCACTAATGGTGGCGGAGTAAGGTATTCAGTGGATTCCAGATTAGGACCTGTTGAAATAGGAATAGGTTATGCTGGGAGGTATGATAAACCCACATTCTCAGCCAATCTCGGACTTTGGTATTAAGAACGAATACATTGGATATGATTAAATCACAAATAGAAAAAAATGCCTTAAAGATCTGGCAATTCCTGGATAATAATCAGCTTAGTTCTGTCTTCGAGATCGAAAAGGGATTATCGATGCAACGACAAGATGTGTTGCTGGCACTTGGTTGGCTTGCCGGAGAAGACAAGATCTATTTCCTGGATGATCAAAAGGATAGTAAAATAATGCTAATAGTAGACATGGATGAGGACTAAACTGATATCGTATGGAAAAGCCAATTAGTTGTAATCCTATTGAAAAGAATATGTTCAATAAACACAGTTTTTGGAGCTTGATACTTGGAATGCTTCTTTCTACAACTGTTTCAGCCAAATCAAATGAAATGGCAAACCGGTATAGTATGCATTTGTTGGGTAGAAACATCGGAGAGTTTACCGTTACACAAACAGGTAAAAACGGGAACTTCGAAATTGAAGCGATAACAGACGTAAAAATAGACCTTCTCTTTTCTTATCGAATCAAATATATACAAAACACGGTTTATGAACAGGGCATTCTGCAAAATTCGCATGTTGAAACCTACAAAAACGGAAAACTGAATTCAACTGTATTGCTTAAACGTGAAGGGGCTTCATATCTGCTCGTTTCCAACGGAGATACAACAATAATGAATGACACAATAACTTACAGTGGCAGCCTGATTTACTTCAATGAACCAAGAGGAATAAAAAAAATATACAAGGAGAGAAGCGCGGAAATGCAGCAGATAAATTCTGTGAGTGAGCACACTTATGCAATAAAAGACGAAAACGAAAAGGAGCTTAACAGGTATTTCTATGAAGGAGGAATATTACAGTACGCACAGATGAAACATGCAACAGGAACCATAGAACTAAAAAGAATTACAACAAGCGATATTAATGATTGAATTTTCTGAGATACAAAACATTTATTTTTTATTACCTCTTCTGGGCTTGGTTATTGGACTTTTGGGTACGATGACGGGTGGTGGTGGCGGATTTTTCTTTATTCCCATACTTACTCTTATTATTGGTGTTCCTGCTCAAACGGCAGTAACTACTTCACTCGCTGCTACCCTGCCCATTTGCATTGTGGGATCTCTGGGGCATTACAGAAAAAATCATATCGATTTTCGGGTGGCCACACTTTTTATAATAACTGGAATTATCGGGGCTTTTATTGGTGCAAAAATAACCAGCAAAATTAGCAACGTGGCATTAAAAACGGCTTTTGGTATTTATTCAATTTTGATTGCACTATATATAGTTTATAGTGCCGGAAAGGGTATCAGCGAAGAAGGAAAGAAAGAGAAAATTACATCGTTAAAAAATCACCGAACATTTAAAGGTTCGTCTTTCGGATTCGCTGCGGGGCTGATAACAGGCACATTTGGAACCAGTGGAACTGCGCCGGTTCTTGCCGGATTACTTTCTATTGGAATACCATTCAAGATGGTTATTGGCACATCGCTATTGATTGTGCTGGTGAATACAATATTTGCTACAGGAGCCCATTTGCTAATTGGTAAAATCGACCTGACCCTGGTTTGCTTTCTGACTGCAGGTTCAACAATTGGGGCATTACTGGGACCTAAACTGATACATACCATTCAATTAAACAAATCTGAAAACCAGGTTCGGTACTGGTATGCTGCCATAATGTTGGTTTTAGGAATATTAATGATTGCTAAAGGAAACTAAACGTATGATACGGACTATTTATATGATCATCCTTATATACTTCGCCCTTGGCGGGGTTGGGTTCTATTTTATAAACCGTAAGAAAGATGCTGCCACAGCAAGGAAAAGCTACATCAAGTACCTTGTCTATTTCGCAATCATCAACATCCTCTTTTTCAGCATAACAATCCAGCCTTTCATTTTTCACTTTCTAACAATAGTAATCATATTGGCCGGATTTATTGAACTCTCAAACCTGTTTGTTAAGTCCAATTCACAACATCTTTCATTTTTTATTTTCTCAATCATATTTTTTTCTTTTTTTTCCTTTCATTTTTTCTATTATGGAATGCTCCGAAAAGAACTTTCACTCCTTACCTTTCTTATTATCTCAATCTTTGATAGTTTCAGCCAGGTATCAGGACAATTGTTTGGACACAGAAAGATTTTGCCCTCAATCAGTCCCAACAAAACCTGGGAAGGGTTGGCAGGGGGTGCAATTATTGCAATAATAAGTGCTTTTTTATTAGAAGGTTTGTATGTGGAGGGCACAATTCCTGAGCACCTCATTTTAACGATTGGAACAATAGTGTTTGCCTTTGCAGGCGATATACTGGCCTCGCTGTTTAAGCGCAAATATCAACAAAAAGACTTTAACAACCTTATACTCGGGCACGGGGGCTTCCTCGACCGTTTCGACAGCCTCATAGCAGGAGGTGCCTGGGCTGCAATCTATTTTCAATTTATAGCAACTTAACAAAAAAAAACTAATGGAAAATTTAATAGTATTATCATTTGTATATTTAATTGGGATCGGATTGCTGTTGATATTTAACGAGTTGGTTTATCGCAGGCTTAATCCCACAGGAGAGATAACCCGAAAATTTGCGCATTTTTCTTCCGTTTTGGCAACTGTGCCATTTCCATATATTTTCCCTTCACACTGGTATATTTTGGTACTTGCTCTTTTGTTTGCTGCCGCATTATTTATTACAAGGAAAGGGAAACAATTGAAATCAATTCACGGGGTAGAGCGGAAATCAATTGGGAGTTACCTGCTGCCATTGTCCATCTACATCACATTTATGATAGCAAATATTACAGATAATAAATTTATATACATCCTTCCCATGTTAATACTGGCAATCTCAGATCCAATGGCAGCCATCCTCGGAATCAATATAAAAACCTACAATGGAAGAATAAAAATATTCGGGAAAAAGCTTGACAAAACTTGGCTTGGAAGCGGATCTTTTCTGGTTTCAAGTTTTGTAATCAGTATTATCGCACTTTATTTTCACCGCGGGGTATTCGATTTAGAAACATTCTGGCTCGCAATGTTGATTGCTTTCGTAACCATGTTTGCTGAAATGATTAGCTGGCGCGGATCAGATAATCTCAGTATCCCCTTAAGTGCGCTACTTGTTTTGCTCTTTTTTCTTTAATACAATAGAACGAAAAAAAAATAGAAAATATAAAATTGATATGAGAACAGTAATTATTAACGGGGCAAACGGATATGTTGCTTCAAATTTCATCAACAATTTATTAAATCACCATTACATGGTTATTGCCTTGGTTCGTGGAAATGGCCTAGATCCGGAAGAAAGAATGAACGAAGTACTTACCAGTATAAACGATGGTGCGGAGACAGATACCGTTAACCTGGAAGTTTACAATTATTCTTTGCTCGACAAGCATTTTGCCATGAATGAAAATATATTAAAAAGCATTTTTAGCAGTAGTGTAGATTATTTTCATTTTGCAGCCAGCTTAAAATACGATGAAAAATCGATTGACGAAATTTTCTCGACCAATATCGAAGGAGTTGAAAACTCAATCAAAGTCTTTTCAAGATATGCCACAAAAAGCTCTCGTTTTTTTTATATCGGAACAGCATATTCCTGCGGTAAGTCAGAAGGTATTTTTAAAGAGAAATTTTATGGGAACGATGACATTTCGGCTTTCCGCAACTATTACGAACAGTCGAAACGATTTGCTGAAAATGTTGTAAGGACAAATATTCGAGAAAATGGTTTGAATGGCCATATAATCAGGTTGTCACAGGTAGTTGGAAACCAGAAAACCGGTGTAACCAAAACCGATTACGGGATTTTTGATTTTTCAAAAAGAATTTTGAGTCTGGGTAACAGGTATCCCAATGAAATAGTACGGGTACATGTCGATCCGGATGCTACCCAGAATTTAATTCCTATCGATACGGTAACAGAACATTTAACCAGGGTACTGGAAGGGAAAGAGATTCCTGAGATAATGAATTTTGTGTCAAAAAACCCAGTTCCCAATAGTTTCATTATTGATACTCTGAACCAGTTGGTACCAATTCAAATTATCCCTGTAAAAAACCTGGAACGAAGCGAAATGAACCCTATTGAAAGAATGATTTCTGCAGGAATGTCGTTTACCGAAAGTTATGCTTCAACCGATGTGTTATTTGATACGCGGCAAAGAGACAAGTTCCTGAAAAATACGGAAACAGGTCCCGATTATAAATCTGTCGCTAAAATGATGGAGTATTTTATCGAGACTGTTTCCGAAAAGAAAAAGAAACGGGAACATGAAGCAGCCTGAAAGATGTGCGTTAGTAATAAGTTATAAATTTTAAGATATTAAACATAAAATAATGAAACAGATAACCGTAAAAGGAGAAAAAATAATCAATGTCCCTAATTTTATAAGTCTGTACCGGCTTTTAGCGTTTCCGGTAATTCTTTTTATGGCGCTTACCGGGCGCGAGAGCGGATTCGTAATCCTGTTATGTATTAGCCTGGTAAGCGATGTGCTGGACGGAAACATTGCGCGGCTGTTTAAGCTGCAAACCAACTTTGGCGCCGCGCTCGATAACCTGGCCGATATTTGCACTTATGCAATGGCCATACTTGGTTTGTTTGTTTTTAAGTGGACTGAAATTGAACCTCATTCCTGGATTTTATTCCTCTTTCTCGGAATATTTATTCTTAGCTATATTGTTTCTTTTGCCCGTTTCGGAAAAATTCCTGGATTACATTTATATTCAGCTGTTTCAGCCGGTTATGCGCAAAGTATATTCTTTTTTGTTTTATTCGTTTTTGGTTTTTATCCCTGGATGTTATATGTGGTTGCCACGTGGGGAATAATAGCATACATCGAAAAGATAATCATCCTTTTTAAATTGGACGACATACGAATTGGGGTAAAGGGACTTTATTGGCTGCTAAAAAAGTAGGAAACGGGAAAATTAAGCCATGTTATACAAAACAGTTCTTACCATCATTATTGCTTTACTTGGTGTAGAGGCTATGGGTCAGGCATTAACGGGCACCATAAAAGATAAAAAATCACAGGAAGCAATTCCTTATGCAAATATCTGGATTAAGGGGACAACCACGGGAACAATGTCAGATATGAACGGAATGTTTCTGTTGAAGTTGTCACCGAAAGATACGCTGTGTGTTTCTTCAGTTGGTTACGAACGAATAGAAATTCCGGCAAAAAATATTACTGAAAATCCACTTATTGTATTCTTGTCGGAAGAAACCCTGCAATTGGGCGAGGTAACAGTCAGGCCTGAAATTTCAAGGGCAAAAGTTTTATTTCAGAAAATACAGGAGCGTAAAAAAGAGAACCGGCAAAACATTGAAAATGTAGATGCTTTCAAAACCTACAAGCGAACCGCCGTTTATCTGGCAATTGATTCAACCTCGCGAATCAACAGGTTTATCCCGAACATGGAAGAAGTAACGGTTCAGGTTGATAGTATGAACATCCGTTTTAGCCCGATATATCTTGCAGAAGAAGGAAGCAATAGCCGGAGCGGAAACGACAGCTTAGTTTACAGGCGGGTTGACGGGATATTTCCGAAACTGAACCAGACTATTGAGAGTATGATCCTTTTACATGCAGTTGTTGACCTCGATTTTTATAAGGATCAGATCAATATTCTTTACAGGGGAATAGTTTCGCCATTAAGTAATAATGCAATGGTGCAATATAATTTTTACCTGAATGACAGTACGAATATAAACGGGAAGAAATATTACAGTTTTTCGTTTTCACCTAAAAATAAGTACAATCCTTTGTTTACAGGAAGGTTTACTGTACAGGATAGTACTTTTGCATTAACTGATATTTATGCTTACATACAAAAAGAAGCAAACATAAATTTTGTAAATGGGTTCAGGGCAAAAGTCAACTATTTAAGTAACGATAAAGACGAGTGGTTTTATGATGAACAGGAGATAAGCCTGAATCTCGCCTTATCCCTGAATAAAGATACAGTTTCACGCTACGGTTCGCAGAGAATAAATGAAGTTTCAAAAGGGAACTGGTTGGTAACAAAGAACACTAAGTTTTCTACTTCTGCAGAGTTGAACGAAGTAAAGCCCCGCACCTGGAAGAACCGTACTGAATTTACTTCAAAAAGCAGTTTTGACGAAGGTACCTATTTGCGTGTAAGTAAATTAAAGGAAAACTCATTTATAAGAAGCGTCGATGGTATTGGTGGAATGGTACTGACCAGTTATGTTGATTTGGGGAAATTTCAAATTGGGCCCGTTTTCGATATTTACACAACCAATGCCATTGAAGGTCAGCGATTTTCCATTCCACTCCGGACCGGCGAGAAAATGTTTGAGCGTTTTACCGTTGGAGGTATTATTGGCTATGGAACCCGAAGCGGGGAGTTTAAATATGGAGCAAACTTTGCGTGGCAACCAGGTGAAACCGATAAATTTATTGTAAGAGGTTCTTATTCCGATGACTATACCTTAGTGTCGCAGGATAAATACCTTCGTTTTATTAAAAAGAATCCCAATACACGGGGCAATTCCAATTTCATTTCCATATTCACGGCAAGGGAAGAGAATCCATATTTAAAAGGGGAAAAGAGCATAAGCCTGAACCTTGAGTTTAATACTAAAAACGATGTTTGTATAGAAATAGAGCCATACTGGCTTTACAACACCCAAACCCCTGATGTTCATTTTCTTCGCAATAACACAGAATATGAGAATTACTCGAATTATGGCATTCTTTTCAATACGAGGTTTGCATTCGGGCAACATTACGATAAGTACTACTTCGCCCGTGTTTATTATCTGACCCAGTTGCCTGTAATTAATTTTAGTTTTGATGTTGGCAAAACAAGTCTGCCAGGCAGCGTACATGATGATTTGGGCATTTACGCACAGGTCCATGCGTCTGCATCGGGCATGTTGAATATGGGAATGATAAATATGCGTTATATGGTAAATGGCGGCTACCTGTTGGGAGATGCGCCCTATGATTTACTTGACCTTCCTGTCGGTTCCATGTCGCTTGGATACTCAAAGTATGGTTATAATCTTCTGCACTTTGCCACTTTTGCCCACAACCTGTACACGAATTTGCATCTTGACTGGACTGGTGGAGGAATTGTTTTGAACCATTTGCCTGTTGTAAGAAGATTTAAATTACGGGAAATGGTATCGTTTAAATGTCACTATGGTATGTTAGACGATTCATATCATCCTGTTTTCGACCTGCCAGAATATTATACTGAAGAAATGAGCAAACCTTATGCTGAAATAGGATTTGGCCTGACTAATATATTTAAGGTTTTGCGCGTAGAATACGTACGGCAATTAGGAAGTGCTTATGAAAACAGTGGCTTCACTGATAAAAATGGAATCTTTTTCAGGGCTGAAATGAGTTTTTGATAATGGATAAAAAATCAATGATGCAAAAGAAAAAAATTAAAAGTTCAATGTGGTTACATAGATAAGTTAACTGTTCTTTCATATCAAACTAATATTCTCTAAATCATACAAATAAAATATGTTTGAATATACCACCAAACTGAGAAAAGAAACAGATGAATTAGTTGACCATATAGAATCATCTGACAATAACATCCTGAAAAAATCGCTTGAAGCCTCTCATATCCTTGCAGAAGCGTTTGACCAGCTAAAAACCTTTATTCTTTTATACCAGTTCAAAAATGAAGAAGAAGAAATCACTTTTTTTAAAGAAACAAAACCAAAATTCTGCTATCGCCTGATTTATTACCGAAAACTGTATAATATCGAAATGAATCGCCCTGTTGCAGGTACTGACAGGCAAAAAGAATACTTGTGTGAAGAACTGGACTCCATCAATAAATACACCAATAAAAGGCTGGATTTTATCCGTTATTACCGTTCTGGCTCTACCCATTTGGATTCTTTATATTTCTTACGTGGGAAAATGGACAACGAACAATACCTGGAAACATTTTATTACGAACTCGACCCTAATTTCTCGACCAATTGTGATTTTATCGTGGCCAAAATATTGGCCAATGATATGTTGCTAGCCTATCTGATGCAAGAACTATCCCTTTTGGAGAGTAATTTATACTTGCCCATCCCATCTTCTTTTCCTAAAATTAAGCTGACATGGAAAGGAACAAAAACGGAACTGATGGAGCAACTCTACTCGTGGGACAGTGACAGTACTTTCGGCGATATTCCACTCACGCAACTGTCCGACTATATCCAAAATGTTTTCAATATCCAACTCGACAAGAACCTTTCACGGGCGTTCAGTGACATGAAAATCCGCAATATTCCTACCCCGTTTTTGGACAAACTGAAAGACGCACTATTCAGGCGTATGGGCAGAAGAAAATAAATACTTAAAACCGAGTATTTTACCATTTGTTTCGTAACTATTTCACCAAATAAATGCCTGTAACATACTGAACACCAATCTGTCACAAATTACTTCAAAGAAAGTAGTACCGACTTCCTGATAAGCCGTTCGAATAGCCTTTAGTTTTGCAGTAATTCAATGAGTCACTGTAATGTTTATAGATAAGGAATATTTTGAGAACTGGATGCAGCGTATTTTGTCACGACTGGATGACGTTGTTGATAAACTTGACGATTCCGGGGAAGAAATTCCTTTATTTGAGGGGGAAAAATTACTGGATAACTACGATGTCTGCCGGATGCTCAATGTCAGTAAAAGAACATTACAGCGTTACCGCTCATCAGGCGAACTCCCTTTTCAGATGATATATCACAAGACATTCTATAAAGAAACGGACGTTATGAAATTCATTGAAACACATTTCAGCCGTTTCCATACAAAGCGCAACAAGAAAAATAAAAAATGAGTTATTTTTTGCTTTACCTGCTTCGTTGTTTAACGGTGCGGGTTTTGAAGGTTAAAAGAAAAGTGCCGGTATCAATTTGCAGTACCGGCTCTTTTCGTTGTATGCTATACTTTCAAACTTTTTGAAACAGGGGGATTATCCGGTTTCGCCAAATGACCAATACCGGAGATAATAATTTTTTCATCCGAAGCTTCTGCAATTTTCTCTATACGTTCCGGTATTTCAGGCGGTACTTTCAGATTTTGCTCTATGGTTTGAAGTTTTTGTTTACTTGCAGTTTCATTAACCGGGACAGAAATTTGCCCTTCCTGTTCACCATTAGATTTCAGTGACTGCTCAATTTTTCTTTCCAGCTTTAACATTTCCGACTTTAGTTCAGCCAGTTCAGGCTCCCTTCGCCAGGTACTTTCCACCACTTCTTTGAGCACAGGAATATCTTTTGATAGTTTTTCGTTATCAGCCTTATACCGCTCTAACAGCCGTGGCATATTTTCCACCAAAGCATGCAAAAAGTTTTGAGAAGCCAGCTTTGGGTCAACTGCCACCTGCCCGTTGTTGTATTGATAATAGATTTCTCCTTCGCCCCGAACAGAGAAGCGGTTTTGTATGAAATCAAGTCCGTCTTTATTGGTGGTTTCACTTTTCACGTAAAGCGTAAAGCCGTACAAACTTCCAATTGGCTCGTGTGCGCCATGTGTCTTGGCATTACCAGCAATTTCATTCAGCTTTTTACCGATTACTTTGAAATCACTGCCGGTAACCCCGTCCAACTTTACCGGGTTACGATAGGAACTGTCTTCGTTGGTCTGAACGCGGAATTTGAAGTTTTCGATATCTTTGGAGATACGCTCAATAAGCCCTTTATTCCTTTCAACTGTTTGTGTAATATTCTCCAGCTTGTACCGGCTCGAAGACTTTCCCCGGACAAATGCCTGGCGTTCGCTTTCCAGTGCGGCTATTTTCTTTTCCAACCTTGCTTTTTCCAGCAGTTCTGTATTGCCTGATAAAATGGCCACATATTCTGAAAAGTTCATGCCGCTTTTTTCGTCCATTGCCCCTTCGTCAATGGTACGGCAGCCCAGATTGTTGTTTTTTAGCTGGCGGATAAAAAGCTGTTTATTATGCAATAAGCCAAACTTATAGGCATCCAGCGATTTTTCCACGGCATAAAGAATAACATCCACCTGATTTCCGGCAACTGTTTTGGCTATCTCATTGCCCCTCCGTATCGCCCTTCCATCACGCTGTTCCAAATCCGACGGACGCCACGGGCAGTCCAGATGATGAACAGCTACGGCGCGTTTCTGGGCGTTTACACCTGTTCCCAGCATTTCAGTGGAGCCGAACAATACCCGGATTCTACCTTTGTTCATATCAGCAATCATCAGTTTCCGGGCTTTTTCTGTTTTTGCTTCCTGTATAAAACGTATTTCATATGATGGAATGCCGTGGTTTTCTACCAGCTTGCGCTTAATTTCGCTGTAAGCGTTCCATTCTCCTGGCTTATAGGTTTCCAAATCGCTGAATACGAACTGCGTCCCCTTGTATCCGTTGTACTTCCTGTAATAACCGGTAATCATCCGTGCGCAGTGGCTTGCCTTGTTGTCAATATGATCATCAAAGCGGGAATCAACCATACGCATATCCAACGACATCTTACGGGCATAGTCAGTAGCAATAAGCATCTTTGCCTTTTCTTCCCGCTCGTTCAGTGGGGCACGGTACAACAACGTCGCATCCCCCGTTTTAGCAAACTGAACCAACCGGTTTATAAAATCGACCTGGTCAGGTGTCGGCGGAATATTGTGCAGGATTTCCTTTTTCTTCGGGCGGTCGATACCGATATCGGCAGCCGTCCGGTAGTCGGTAATCTCGGCATAGAATTGCGCCAGTTCAGGCACTTTAATAAAATAACGGAAACGCTCTTTCTGAACAATTTCGTTGGTAACCGAAAACTCATAGTCAATGCTTTTTTTGGCAAAAATAGCTGCCCATGCGTCAAATGTTTTAATGTTTTGCCGTTCCAGTTCTTTTGGCCGCAGGTATTTAAACAGCAGGTACAATTCGGTTAAGGAATTGGAAATGGTGGTTCCTGAAAGAAAGGTTGCCCCTAAATCCCTGCTATTCCGCTCCTGTATGGTGCGAAGTGCGAAAAGCATGTTTAATGCACGCTGACTACCTTCAGGATTACCCATCCCGGCTACCCGGTCATGCCGGGTGTTAAAGGTCAGGTTTTTGAACTTGTGCGATTCATCCACATACAAATGGTCTATTCCCATCAGACGAAAATCCATAGCATCGTCCTTCCGGTTTTCAATGTTGAAAGTAATCTTTTTTAACTTGGCTTCCAGGTTCAGTTTACGTTTTACACAGCCTTTCAGCATGGCACGCGAAACTTCTTTGCCTTGACGTTTGAGGACTTCGAGGTTTTCTTCCACACTGTCGAGTTCTGCCTGTAAAATATCGCGCTGTACTTCCGGCGACTGTGGAATCATCCCGAACTGTTCATGGGTAAGGATGACTGCATCCCAGTTGTTGTTTTTTATTTCGTTGAAAATCCGCTGCCGGTTTTTGGGCGTAAAATCCTCCTTGCCAGGATACAGGACACGGGCATTGGGATAAGCCGTGCAGAATGTTTTGGCAATTTCGTGGATATTGGCTTTCAAACCTGTAATCATCGGTTTGTTGACCAGCCCGAGGCGTTTCTTTTCATACGCCCCGCAGCACATGATAAGCGTTTTGCCGCCGCCTACTTCGTGGTCGCAAATACCGCCTCCGTTGAGTTTGTCCATCCAGATGGCATCTTTCTGGCTTCGGTAAAGGTTGTCAATGCCAAGCCCTTTCAGGTCAAGGCCGGGAAAACTTTGGTGCGAACCATCGTAAGCCGGACGGACAAAACAGTTGAAGGTTCGGTTATACAAACCGGCCAGCCGGTCTTTAAACTCCGACGACTGTTCCCGGAGCCAGTCGGGAAAACCATTACGCATTTCATCGATACGGGTATTGGCAAGCTGGATGGCTTCCCCGTCGCGAACTTTTACTTCCTCACCATCCACCATGATTGATTTTGTAATGTTCGGCGAAGTATTCTGCAACGCATGCTTCATTAAGGCGAGTCCGTTGAAAGTACGATTTTGTGATTTTACAGCATACTGGTCAGTAATCTTTACATTCGAATAGTCGGATTGAACGCTAAACTCATCACGGCTGGAGGCGTAATGGATGTTAACTTCGGTATCGAAAAGGTGCGAAGCATATTTATTATAGATACCTGTCGGAATCCATCGTTCACCAAAATTAAAATCGAGGTCGTCGAAAGCAATGGGTTTTGGCGTGGTTTCCCGCAATGCACGTAACGATTCTTCTGCTTCGCGGTGTCCGGGATTATGTTCCAGGAAACGTTCTACTTCTTCTGCCTTGAAAATAACATTGCCCGCGATAAATTTATCAGCTACCTCGTATTCGCCGGTCATTGGATTGAAATAAACCGTTCCCTTCAGTTCCTCTTTCAGGTCATCCACCGTATTATTGGTCAGTAATGCCATATAGTCCAGGTTTACCCCGGCATATTTATTAAGCGAAGCTGCCAACGCCTCGTGCGGGGTATCAACAGAAGTAATCTCATTTGAGTTGAATGCCACCGGGCGGTTAAAAATATCGGCTTTTACCGCCTTCTCGTCGATGTAACGTTCCAGCGACAAAATTTCCGTTCCCCTTGCATCCATTTTAATCAGGTCGAGGTTCTTCTTGTCGTTAAGCAGTCCAAACCGAAAGGAAAAATTGTCATATAAATGATTCAGCATTTCGCGCAGTGCTGGATTGGCTTCCAGCCGGTCGGCTTCGTTGCGGTACAGGTGGTGATAAGTGTCCCGTATTTCGATGTAAAGGGATACTTTCTGCTTTTGAACGGTATTTATGTCTAATGGGTGGAACATCGGCTGCAAGCCTTCGAGATTTCTTAAATAGCCAATACGATTGTTTTCGTCGGACACCAGAGAACCTTCCCGGTAATGAGGTAACAACTCAGTTTTGAACGGCACGGGTTTCATCGTTTCCTCACGTTCGCTCACCTCCAGTTCATTT
>JAQVON010000155.1 GCA_028702595.1 Mariniphaga sp.
GCCGGAGCAGCACCTCCCCTGCCCGGCTTTTGGGGAGGTTACAGAGTTATTCCCGATAAAATAGAATTCTGGCAGGGTCGAAGCAACCGGCTTCACGATCGTTTGCTTTATATGAAAACAGAAAACTGCTGGGAGGTTGTTCGGTTGGCACCCTGATCTGTAGGAGGGTTATTCAAAATCCAGGTTAAATTTCTGTTTTAACAGTTCCAGACCGGGATTTTTTTTCAGCATTTCCATATATTTTTCCACGTCGGTATAAATTATTTTTTCCTTTTGAGTTTCATCAATTTGGGTAATCAGCTGAATTTTAGAGTTTCGCAGTTCTTTCCTGAGCCACGAAACAAGTTCGGGTTTGATGCTGTTGATCAGGTCTTCCTGAACTGAATTATCAATCCGTATGACCAACCGGAAGTTTTTGTCTAAAGCAGGACTTTTGGTGAGAGTGGACTGTAAATTAGGCCGGTCTTTCAGGCGGGCGACAAACTCATCCCATTTGACTTTCAGTTCGTCTGTTGAAAATTCTTTTGTTTCACCAACGCGATGAAAAATTTCGTGTTGTTCCTTTGCAGAAAGCTTTTCGTCATTGAACTTTCCTGCAAGTGCATCTTTAATGGAAGGCCCTTTTATTTGGCTGGTTAATTTGCGTACTGTTTTTCTGGCAACAGTTTTTTCTTCTGCAGGTACATTTCTTTTACCCGATTGGCCACCCGATTTGGATTTTCCTGAAAAAATGGGAAGGAGGATTTCATCGGAATCTTCCTCGTCAGCTATTTTTTTTTTAAGGTTAGCTGCGCTATCCTGATCAGGGCAAGTTCAATAAGCAGTCTTTTATTCTGACTGGTTTTATACTGCATATCACAAGTATTGCTAATGCCAAGGGCTTGCATTAAAAAATCACCTGAGCAAGTAGCCGCCTGTATTTTATAGCGTTCTTTAATCTCACCACCTACCTCCAGTAGCTGCAGAGTAATAGGATCTTTACAAACCAACAGATTTCTCAGATGGTTACTCAGTCCATTCACAAAGTGATGTCCGTCAAATCCATGATTTAAAATATCATCGAAAACCAACAGGACATCCGGCACCTCATTCTTCAAAAAATGATCTGTCAACCGGAAATAATAATCGTAATCGAGTACATTTAAATTGGCAATCACATCCTGGTAGGAGAACTCTTTTCCGGAAAAGCTGACAATCTGATCGAAGATAGAGAGTGCATCCCGCATAGCGCCATCAGCTTTTTGAGCAATAATATTCAAAGCCTCTTTTTCGGCTTTCACCCCCTCATTTTTTGCCACATATTCCAGGTATTCAGCGATATCGGAAATACCAATCCTGTTAAAATCAAAAATCTGGCACCGCGACAAGATGGTTGGGATTATTTTATGTTTTTCGGTAGTCGCTAAAATAAAAATGGCATGCTTTGGTGGTTCTTCCAGGGTTTTCAAAAAAGCGTTAAATGCCTGAGAGGAGAGCATATGAACTTCATCAATGATATAGACGCTGTATTTTCCAACCTGCGGGGGTATTCGAACCTTATCGATCAGCAACCGGATATCGTCCACTGAATTATTGGAAGCGGCATCCAGTTCATGGATATTGAATGAACGACTTGTATTGAAAGCTTTGCACGATTCACACTGGTTACAGGCTTCCATGTCGGCTGAAAGATTGGAGCAATTGATGGTTTTGGCGAAAATACGGGCACAGGTTGTTTTTCCCACTCCCCGGGGGCCACAGAACAGGTAGGCATGAGCCAGCTGATTGTTCTTAATTGCATTCTTTAATGTTGTTGTGATTGATTTTTGGGCAACAACGGTATCAAAGGAATCAGGTCTGTATTTTCGTGCAGAAACGATAAAATTTTCCATCTGTATTTACATTCTTTCTCAAAAAATCAAAGATAAACATTTCTGCATTTTAGGCGGGGAAAAATTATTAACAATTTCATTTCTCACGTCAGAGCTGTTTTATAGGTCAGCAGAGCCCGTTCCCTGGCAAATTTATGTTCAACCACAGGAGGAGGATAAGATTTGGTTCCGGCTTCAGGAACCCATTTTTTAATATATTCCCCCTTAGGATCGAATTTATGCTGCTGGGTTTCAGGATTAAATATCCTGAAGTAAGGAGCTGCATCACAACCTGTGCCGGCAGCCCATTGCCAGTTTCCGTTATTAGAGGCCAGTTCATAATCGAGCAGTTTTCCCGCGAAATATGCTTCTCCCCAGCGCCAGTCAATGAGCAGGTGTTTGGTCAGAAAACTCGCGACAACCATACGAACGCGGTTATGCATCAACCCGGTTACATTCAGCTCCCGCATCCCCGCATCAACCATCGGGTAACCCGTTTCTCCCTTGCACCAGCGTTCAAACTCTTTTTCATTGTTACGCCACCGGATAAATTCATAAGACGGCCTGAAGGCTTTTCCGACAACATGTGGGAAATGATACAGGATGGTACTGAAAAAATTACGCCAGATAAGCTCATTCAGAAAAGTATCAGACCACATTTGACTTTTTATTGTGAGTTCACGAATACTTACCGTTCCAAACCTCAAATGAATGCCCAGTTTTGTTGTACCATCAGCAGCAGGGATATCCCGTATGGTGGCATATTCACGAATTTTTTCCTCCTGTATGGCAGGAGGTGAAACCGCTGTAATACTTTTTTCAAATCCCAGATCGCTCAACCCGGGAACAGGAAAAGGTTTTGTCCTCAGAGATCTGTCTATTAACCTTTCCGACGGGTAAACAGACAAAACTGTATCTTCCAACACCTGTTTCCATTTCCGGCTATAGGGAGTAAAAACAGTATAAGGGGTACCATTCTCTTTTACTATTTCATTCTTATCGAAGATCACATGATCTTTATAAGCATGAAAACCAATACCTTTCGAATTTAGAAATCTCTCTACCGCACGATCACGCTCCAGCGCATAAGGCTCATAATCTACATTGGTAAAAACATTTTTAACTTCATACTCCCGGGTAATCTGTCGAAATATTTCCA
>JAQVON010000156.1 GCA_028702595.1 Mariniphaga sp.
TACCATTATTATACACTAAATCCAGCCAAAGGGGAAATTGTAATTGTAGTGGAAGGCTTGTCAAAACGTAATTCACATGAACCGCTGAGTGAATGACGAATTGCGAATGACGAATGACACATCGACCCTATGACAAGTCATGCCACAAACGAGTACAATAAAAATTCACAGGAGTTCCATCGAAATACATTTAAGTATTCTGCCTGATCCGTTTAAAATGAATTATGAATTGTGACCATTACCTTTGAAGATATACAATATGAATAAGATGAAGAAAAAATATACTCATCTGTTTTTTGATCTGGATAATACCTTATGGGATTTTAAAAACAATTCATTCCGTGCGTTGCAGCAAACATTTATCCATTTCAATTTACATTTGAGGGATATAGCGTTTGGTCTGTTTTACGATGAGTACGAAAGGAATAACAAGCAGCTTTGGGAAGGATACAGGAGCGGGAGTGTACGAAAAAAAGAACTTACACGGCTTCGTTTTAGTCAGACGTTACTGAAATTTCAAGTGGATGATATTTCTCCCGATGAGATGAATCGTGTTTACCTGACCGGGATGCCCCGGCAGAACCAATTGATTGACGGGGCTTTGGAGCTGTTGGAATATTTGAAATCGAAAGGTTGCCATTTGTTTATCCTGACAAATGGATTCCGGGAAGTCCAGTATGAAAAGCTTGAAGTAGCCGGACTTCATCAATTCTTTACCCGGGTTTTTATTTCCGAGGATGTAAAGGCACCCAAGCCGTCCCGGGAAATATTTGAGTATGCCATTAAATCGGCAAATGCAAAAAAACGGAGTAGCCTCATGATTGGCGATGATGTTGAGGTGGACGTTGCCGGGGCTCTAAATGTGGGAATGGATGCCGTATGGTTTAATCCGGGTTTGCATCCTGAACATGATAAACTGGAAATTATTCCCAGATCGCGGGTAACCCGGTATACAATCAGTTCATTGTTGGAGTTACGTGACATTGTTTAATTCAGGTTTAAATTGGGTCAATTCTGAATAACTAATGAAAATTGGAGGTTGGTGCTATTTTATCAATTTTATGTTTTCCACCAGTTTAAAAAATGGAAAAAGAAGCTTTTATATGAAAAATAAATGTTTTTGTAATTAAAATCTTTTTTTACATTTGCATATGTTATACATTTTTAACAATTTTTACTATGTCTTAATATAATTTTTAATAATCTATTAAATAATTCAAATATTTATAAAAATAAGTTAATTTCTAAAATTTTCTCTATATTGGCTGCTTAAAAGTAAAATATTATTATTTCTAACTTTTTTATTATTTAATACTAATTTTATGAAAAAGATTGCGTGTTTAATTTCGATTCTCCTTTTCATGGGAATTCAGGTAATCCAGGCACAGACGAGGAGTATAACCGGAACGGTTACCTCATCTGAAGACAGATCGCCTATCCCGGGGGTTTCGATAGTTGTGAAAGGAACTACGCTTGGAACGGTTACTGATTTGAATGGTAACTTTTCTCTACAGGTTCCCGGGGATGCTCAAATACTTGTTTTTTCTTTCGTTGGGATGGACACACAGGAGGTGTCAATAGCAGGGAAGTCAAATATAAGTGTGGCAATGAATCCTTTAGTCATGGGAGTGGAAGAAGTAATGGTTGTTGCCTACGGTACGACTTCACGTCAGGCAAAAACCGGTGCTGCAACTCAGGTAAACACCGGGCAGCTTTCTGAAACACCTGTGGTCAGTATTGATAAGGCGTTGAGTGGGAAAGTCCCCGGATTGATGGTATCCACTTCGGGAGGACAGCCTGGAAGTAATAGCAGCATTCGTATTCGCGGAACCAGTTCGGTGAATGCCGGCAATGAACCGCTTTATGTAATAGATGGTATTCCGGTGATGACTGGAGACCAGTCGCATGCCAGTACAACTTCCAATGCATTGTATGCATTAAATCCCGCTGATATCGAATCGATCACCGTGTTGAAGGATGCCGCTGCTGCTTCTATTTATGGATCAAGAGCAGCTAACGGGGTAATCCTGGTGACTACCAAATCGGGTAGAAGTGGTGAGGCAAAAATCAGCTTCAGGGCATCAGCAGGTGTTTCTCAGTTGGCAAATGACAACGACTACCGACCGATGAACAGCCAGGAAATATGGACTTATCTGCGCGATGCAGTATATAATTCAGGACTTAACCCGGATAATCCGGCAGGAAGTGGATCCTATTATTTCCCGAAATCCTTGTTGGCAGGTCCACAGACCAATTGGTTTTCATCAGGTTTACGTAACGGGAAAACACAAAAATATGAGATGTCTGCTACCGGAGGAAATGACCGGCTCATGAACTATTTCTCAGCAGCTTATGAGGATATTGAAGGTATTGTCATTGGAAACAATTACACAAAACTCAATTTTCGGGTAAATAACGATTTCAAGGTTACGGATAAACTGACCGTTGGATCCAAAGTGGGGCTGGCCCGGATGGTAAACGATGACATTGGTACGGGTGGCTTATCTTATCTGAACCCGTTCTTTGGTGCCATGAATATTCTGCCATGGACTCCCATGTATAATGAAGATGGCACATATAATACGAGTGTTCCGGAAAACTCTGACATCAACCCGTTGTTTTCGGCCCTGACCAATGAGAGCTGGGACAAACAGTTCAGGTTGCAGGGAACCGGTTATTTGGAGTTTAGACCCATCGAGAAGCTGACACTGAAAACGAATAACTCAGTAGAACTCACCAACGGGGAATCCCGTCAGTTCGGACAACAGATTACAGGTTACACGCAGGACTTTGTGTACAGTAACCGGCACAACTACCAGTTGCTCACTACCTCCAATACCGCTACCTATCGTGATCATTTTAAAGAAAATCATCTCTATAGTATTCTGGTAGGACAGGAAGCCCAGAATTACCGGTTCAGTTCCCTAGATGGGGAATCTCCAAACATTAATCTGGATATCCCTTATCATACAACAGGTACTC
>JAQVON010000157.1 GCA_028702595.1 Mariniphaga sp.
AGCTGCATGCTGCGGGGTGATCCAGCTTCCTCCTGCATTCCAGCTGCTGGCTGTGTTTAAACTGACTTCCATTCCCAATCTGCCTGCTTCATCAATGGCACATTTTAATATTTTCAGTGATTCTTCATTCAAATAGGCAGGCCCTGACTTAATAAGAACGGTATCTCTCGAACCTATTTCAAAAATGGTAACCCCGGATATTCCGGCTTTTTTGAAATCCTGTAATTCCTTTTTTAAACAGAGTGTATCTATATATCCACCCAGGAACCAGTGAACAACGTTTGGATGGGAGGCCGGCGGTGGATTTTGAAATCCTTGTTGAAAGGTTTTATAGACGTGGCTATCCTGTCCTTTTAAACTCAGATGGATTAAAAAGAAACTTATAAAATAGAAAAGAAAAATATTTTTCATATGACTAAAATTAAATATTTTCAAAGGTATCCTATGGAACACGCATCTTTTTTATTACTGACATGAATTCTTTATCAAGCTCATTTTAATAATATATAGAAAGGGGTGATCCCCCTTAAACCCCACCTGCCTTTCTTCTATTGCCAAAAAGAGCAGGCAAAAAAGCTCCCGTTGAAGAAAAAAAAGCTAAAAGTGATTCTATTTCACTAAATCAAAGTAACTTTTACTTTTAGGGATTCGTTCCTCATGCCTAACGTTCGTTGAACAGATTTGATTTTTTTAACCATGCCCGTTTCGTATGTTAAACTGTCTCTTTTCCCATAAATATCATTCTTTTCCGCCTACAGCATGCAATCCAAATGATTTTAGTGTATTCACTGAATCTGTAATCTGTTGATCATCAGGAGTTTTATATTAGGTAAAGTGTTCTTCATAGCAAAAGCCTCATATTTGGAAGAAGACAAATTTGCATAAGGAAGTAGTTTTACCCTGATGATAGTACAAATAATTATCTCAAAAATATATAATACCATATTGATTATCAATATCTGAACAGGCAAATGACATATCATATCGGGCAAATTGTAATTGTAGGTCTGCTCTTCTTTTAATCAACAGTGAATTTATAACCTGTTATAAAAGAAGCACCTGTTCCGGCACAAAGGCGGAACAGGTACCTTAATACAATTATTATTTGGATTTTGTTTTAACAGTTGTCTGTTAAAACATGCTCTTTTTATTCCCGGTTATCATGTTATAATTGTGCTTATTCCCGTTTTTCACTGATGCAAAGTGTATGCATTTTTTATGCAGGTTCAACCGGTCTGTTTTACCATTCCAATTGATTTATTTTCAGTGAAACAGGTTTAAAAATTTACATCAGTTACAGATATCGCATTGATTTTTACCGGTCCCAATAATCCCGATTCCAAAAGAGGAGCGTCTTCCCACTTATCTCCTTTTTTCAGTGGACCACCCACATGTTTTATGTTCGTATTTGTATGTCTTTGGTTTTCCGGCAACCTGGCGTCTCCTGTCAGGCGGTTCGACCAGGTATTGGCAATTTCGACTACAAGGTTGTTTTTCCCTGGTTTAACAGCATGGGAAATGTCAGACCGGTAAGGTGGATGCCAGAGTATCCCGATATGTTTTCCATTGAGGTAAACATCGGCCAGAAATTTAACCTGGCCAAGATCGAGTGTCAATCGTTTATTTTCAGAACTGAATTCTTCCGGAAGCTCAAATTCTTTGTAATAGGCAGCAATACCTGAAAAATATTTGATGCCGTCTTTTGAATTTTCTGTCCACGATGTAAGTGTTGGAAAAATTTCAGAAGTTGGTGCATTCCAGCCTTTTGGAAAGTGAACATCCCATGGTCCCGTTATTTCAAATTCACTCTGTTTTCCATCTGCTTCGATGGTTTTACTCTTTCCGTTGGCCGTCTCAAATTCATATAATCCTTTTTCAAATGCGATAACTTGAATATCATTCTCTTTCTGCAGGATATCCACTTTCTTTTGGTTTTCAGTTTTGCCTTCCGGTACAGGGAAAAGAATCTCCCCGTCTTTTTTTACAGAAACAATTTGGTTCCCGGTTGAATTTTTCCTGAATACTACAAATACCGTTTCTTCGGAGGTCAGATTCAGCGGCAGAATCGTTCCTTTTTCCACTTCTTTGTATACGGGGCATTTCATCATTTTCCCCGAACCGGGCAACCACAGTTCAGGTATTTTCCCTTTCACCCGGAAGGTACAGTTTATGTTTTCCCGGAGTTGGGTTGTATTCCGCACAAAATAGATATCCTCATTTTCTGTTTTACGATGAATGTAATCGATGGCCGTGTCACTGCTCCCTCCGGTAAAAATGAAATCGGGACCGATCCCCCTTTCCTGCAGTATTTCGCGCAGTGTACGTCCCCAAATTACTTTTCCACTACCGTATTGATTCTCTGTGACTGTCTTTCCATCGCAGTCGCCCCATATTTCACCAGCCAGTTTCTGTACCTCTTCATCCCTGTTGGGATAATCTCTTAATCCGTTTGTTTTGATTGGCTTGGGGCCTACGACTGTGATCCCTGCATGTATCATATCCCCGACTTTTTTCAGTACATCCAAATCCATATCTTCTCTTTCAGGAAGAACAAGAATTTCGTAACTCATCCCGTCGGGGAGAACAATTTTACCGTCTTTGGCTTCCATCCGTGTCAGGATTACTTCGGGGTTGGTTACGTCGTAATCATATCCGTAACCGAGGGAAGGATCGATGTGTTTTTCAGGGACATAGTTAAATCCCTGATCCCCATAATAGTAACATACATCACCTACAAACAATCCCTGTCGCAGGAGAAAACATCCTCTTGCCAGGTAATCCATAAAAGGTTTGACCTTGGGCCACCATACCCTGTCGGGTCCGAAGTGTGTCCCTGCATAATAAGCCCAGCCCGGGACTCCTGCTTCCGGAGGATTATGCGGAAAGGTATGAATGGTTACTTTATTCATTCCGTTGCAAAAAGCATTGTCAGCCAGTGGCTTCAATTCGTCAAGTCCTTCCTG
>JAQVON010000088.1 GCA_028702595.1 Mariniphaga sp.
AATGTAAATTTACAGTAATTCTCATGGTAAACCTGATTAAAGTTAAAAACTGGTCTCGCTTTAGTGTACAAAACTACCATTTTTAGGGTCCCTTTACAACACCAAATGAGACCAAAAAAAATCAATATAAATAATGAATACCAGAGAGTTACAAGGTTTACCGAGACCACCTTTTGACTAAAAAACCAATAGGTCTCGATTTAGACACCTTTCATATGCTTTTAAATGGTTTTATTTGAATTCCCCTAAAAGCAAAAAGCACTTAAAATCAACGTTTTAAGTGCTTTTGCTTTCTTTTGTTTTCCTAAAAAGTGACCCAGCTGGGGCTCGAACCCAGGACCCCATCCTTAAAAGGGATGTGCTCTACCAACTGAGCTACTGAGTCATCCTTATTGTCCTTTGTTTATCAAAGGGTGCCTTTATTTTGTAAAGGCGGGTGCAAAAGTAACATTTATTTTTTTTCATACAAACCACTCAGCTCTTTTTTGCCGGGAAATTCTCTTTTTTAAAAATTCATTGATATCAATTGAAAATTTTTTAACAAACCCATAACACAAATTATTATTTCTAACCCTCTCCTTCCTCATTCATCATCTGCTCCAAAAAAAACTTTAACTGCTCAACACTCAATCCTTTGGCCACAATTGTTTTATTTTCATCCAACACATAAACACCTGGTGTTTTACGGGCGTCATAAAGTATTTTAAACCTTGAAGCATGATGCTCATCCCATACATTGATCCAGTCAAAAAGTTTGTGTTTAGTCAAAAACTCACCCCATTCCTCCTTATTATCCATTGAATAGATGGCAAAAACCTCCAGTCCCTTTTCTTTAAAAGGTTGATATACAGCAGAGTAAAGATCAGGAACAAAGTCATTGCAATGGGAGCATCCAGGCTCGTAGACCAACACCAGAGTATATTTAGCATCTACCTGATGAAGGTGATAATACTCACCATCGAACCCCTCCAGTGTAAGATCCGGAGCAAGGGCTCCAATTAAATTGTTTTCAATAAAACGAACATTATCCCTGATTTGAGACAGTGTTTCTTCCGTAACCCAGTATGCGTCACCCGACAAATAATATTTTCGTGCCAGGTCAACAAACAGAGCATCCATACCCATGATACTGCTGTTAATGCTACTGTTCAAAAAATAGGAAGTAACAAACTGAAAAATCTGTTTATTTGGTCTAACCTCCTCTATTAATCTAATAACCGGCTTTTTTACTGAATCATAATTCTGAAAAAGCACTTTTGTAAACCAGGTCTCAACCCGGTTTTTAAAGAACGGGGTATACAGAAACCGTTCATCCGTGTAATCAAAATGATCCCAAAAGTGCTCCTGCTGATATTGAAACTGTGCCTGAAACAAAAGGGTATCATTGCTGCGAACCTCCTCGGGCAGGGTTGAAACGTCAAGTACCGGAATATAATTTGCCTGTACGAACCTGGCCAGGAATGATCCGGGAAGATCCGACTGAATCTGATCCCAGTAATCATGTAACTTCTCTGTCAATCCGGCAAGCTCTGCCTCCAGAGCTTCCCTTTCTTCCTTTCCTGAGAATTCCATGCTGTCACGAAGAGAAGTGTCTTCATTCTTTAATTTTTTAAGAAACACAGTGTATTCTATAAAAGCTGCAGTTTCCTCAGAGCCCTCCACCTGCATGGTTTCTGTCTGAAAAAAGTTATTTTTTATCCGGAATTGCTGGTCGCTTCCCAACAAAATATCGAAATGATGATCCTGATCGAGGTAAATTTTGTACAACCCCTGTGGCAGTAAACTATCGGCTTTAAAAACACCATACCCGGAATGGTCAAGTTGAAGGGTATCTTTTGCATAAATATTACCCAGGTAATATTGCGCCAGGTAAATCGTCTCTCCTACTGCCGGAGTCAACTTCAGCTCCATGTGAAATGCCTGCCCAAAACCTGGTAAGGTAATCACAAAAAAAAGATAAATCACACATTTATACATCTTCCTAAGATATTGAAATGGATCGATAATTCCAATGCTCAAAAATAGCTTATATATTAATTTTATTAACAAGCGGTCATTACTTTCAAAGAGTTTCTTTAAATTCACCTCTTTAATCTGAATCATGGTACTTTCAATTAACATCCCGGTTTACAACATTGAGGTGACCAACCTGGTATTGACTCTGCATGATCAAGCCCGAAGCTCAGGGATTGAGTATGAAATCAGGATTTATGATGATGGTTCAGCTGAAGCCATCAAAGAAAAGAATCGTTTGGTTGCCGGGGAAAAAAATATTTTTTATTACGAATCAGAAAAAAATATTGGACGTGCAGCCATCCGCAACAAAATGGGACTTGACTCAACAGGCAGCTATTTATTATTTATTGATGCAGATTCGAAAATCATTTCCGACGATTATCTGAAAATATACCTTCATCATGCCGGACCAGGGAAAGTTCTTTGCGGGGGAACCGCTTATTCTGATGAAAAACCAGCCAGCGACAAAATCCTTCGTTGGGTATATGGTCATCACAGAGAGGCTATTCCTGCATCGGTGCGTAACAGTAAAAAAGGGTTTATCATCACATCGAATAATTTCCTGATTGACCGGCAAATCTTTGAACGGATACATTTTCGTGAAATTCCCGGACCTTATGGCCATGAAGACACATTGCTCGGATTCGACCTGTATGCTGCCGGTATTATTCCTCAACATACAGATAACCCTGTGGAGCATACCGGACTTGAAGACTCCCTCACATTTCTGAATAAAACAAAGGCTGCCCTGGAAAACCTGAAGTATATCTCTGAAAATATATTATCCGGATCACCCGAATTTCAACAACAAATCAATTTTCTAAGACAGTACAATAAAATTACCAGATTCATTCCCCCTGCTCTTATTCGCCTGATATTCAAAACCTGCAGAAAAAGGATAGAAAAAAACCTGACGGGCAGAAATCCCCGGTTATCGTGTTTCGATCTATACAAACTGGGGTATTATTCCAGCTAGAACAGCCGAATCTGGCCATAACTGGTAGCAATAGAAATGGATTCAAAACGGCTATCGACCGTCTCTACTTTTATTTCACCATAACCTGCTGGCAAATTTATTTTTTTGAAGATCTCGTTTATGTTAATCCGGGTATATTTCGTGGTACCGGGAAAAGACGCAATTGCTCCAAAATTAAATGTATCATATTTCGATTCAGCCTCGATCAGTTCTGCTTCATCAATATCCACAACGTTATACTTTGAATTCAGGTTAAGCTTCTCTGCATTTCCTAAATGGATCGTCGGGTATTGGGAATTCAACACGATTTCTCCTGTCGTCCCAATATCCGCTTTACCATATGACAAATCCAGCTCAACCCACCTCTGGAGGAGGGCTGAAAAACAAGGACATTGATTACACGTTCATCATTGGGACTCAGGGAAAGATCGTTCTGAAGTTTTGCAAAAGTAATTTCAAATTCTTTCTTTTCGAGCAACTTATTACAAAATGAATGGAGGAGGTAAATGTCATCCTCGTTTAAAAAGCTGATTCGCTCGAGAAATCTGGAAAAAATGGCAGATTATTTCCGGAACCCGGTTTCTAAAAGAATCATCTGCACTTTTTGAAGCAATGCCCGAATGCTCTCTTCCTGGTGTATTGGAGAAGAAACTTTTTTCGGAAAGTCCATTTTCGATAACTCCCAGGCGTAGAGCATCACCGTCTGGGCAAGGTTCAACCAGGATAAAAGAAATTTGCATCGCTTCCTTACAGGCATAATCCGGCATGTTCCAGGCAATTACTGACGCAATTGATTGTTGTAGTATTGAATCAATTCTTTCAGGGATTCCGGTTGGTTGATGCGTACTTTATTCTTTTTGATAAAAGCAGCAACCTCCTTCTGATGATCTGGAAACTGAGCCACAATATCTTTTGTCTTCGATATAATCCTGGCAGGATCCTTGCCCACTTTGATGAAATATTCATCCGGCCGTTTTACAAATTTGGCCGGTTGGGAATCCTGGTATGCACCGGCCGGTTTTGTATCGATAAACTGTACCCTTGGACCGGAATAAAGAGAGGCATAACCCTTTTCCAAAACAACCAGAAAACCTTTTTTTACCTTTTTCGCACTTGAATAGGCAACATTCTCCAACTGATACCCGCCAAATTCCAATCGCTCAATAACATCAGGCACAGCCAACCCCAGCACCTGACCATCGTCCGACCGGATTTCAACCTGTTCGTTGTACACATTATATCGTATAGCAACTCCGTCATATCGGGTTTTGGAGGTCGTATACAGTGAGCCATCGACAAAATCATCACTCAAATAAGGTGATCCTTCAATATCGGATTCCACGAGCACCGATTTCAAATCTCCCTGCTGCAACTTATGTGAATTGAAAAAATCGATAACCGATTTGATTTCATACAGTGTCTGTGGCTGCGAAAAAGCAGCAGGAATTATCCAGAAAAAAAACAAAGAAATCAAGCAGAAATGTTTCATGACAAAAATTTTTTGTTGATAAAACGCATATAATCATTCATTATACAAGGCCTGAAAATCCCATAAAAGCCATAGCCAGAATCCCTGCTGTTATTAAAGCTATGGGTGTCCCTTTCAGGCCGCCTGGAATATTCTGAAGTTCGAGGTGTTCACGAATACCGGCAAAAATTAATAACGCCAGGCCAAATCCAATGGCATTAGAGATCGCAAAAACTACCCCTTCCATCAGGTTGAATTCCTTTTGAATAGTTAGAATCGCTACCCCAAGAATAGTGCAGTTCGTGGTTATGAGTGGTAAAAAAATACCAAGAGCCTGATAGAGTGCCGGACTCACCTTCTTCAGGATAATTTCCACCAGCTGTACCAGTGAAGCAATAACCAGAATAAATGCAATAGTTTGTAAATAACCCAATCCAAAGGCATCCAGTATTGTTTTTTGAATGAGGTAGGTAACAATGGTGGCCAAAACCATTACAAAGGCAACAGCGCCCGCCATACCCATAGCCGTAGATAACCTTTTGGACACTCCCAGAAAAGGACAAATACCCAAAAACTGCATCAATACGATATTATTGACTAGTATGGCACCGATGATAATGATAAAATAGTTCATAATCTACCTCCTAATTTTTTTTATCTGGTTAATCAAAGCAATCAGATAGCCCAAAACAATAAACGCACCAGGAGCCAGAACAAACAGCAGGGTGACGTAATTTTCCGGGTAGATGGTCATATTGAAAAGTTTTCCGCTGCCCAGGAATTCCCTGATTGCACCTAACAAAACCAACGCAAAGCTAAATCCAAGTCCTATTCCCAATCCATCAATCGCAGAGCTAAACAGGTTATTTTTTGAAGCAAAAGCTTCTGCTCGTCCAAGTACTATGCAATTCACCACGATTAACGGGATAAATAGCCCAAGACTTTTGTATAAATCAGGAACATATGCCTGCATAACCAGCTGGACAACCGTAACAAACGATGCAATAATGACAATAAAACTTGGTATCCTTACTTTATCCGGTATAATATTTTTAACGAGTGAAACTACGATGTTAGACATCACCAGGACAAAAGTCGTGGCCAGTCCCATCCCTAACCCGTTAATTGCTGAAGAGGTTACCCCTAATGTTGGGCACATCCCCAGCAACAGGACAAAAACCGGATTTTCTTTAATAAATCCCTTTGAAAAATTATTCCACTGGTTCATAAACTACTTTTTTTATTCTCCAATTGCTGTTCTTGTTTTTGAAAAGCTTCAAAAGCCCTGCTTAAGGCATCTAAAAATGCACGTGAAGTAATAGTCGACGCAGTGATGGCATCAATATCCCCTCCATCTTTAGAAACTTCAAATTTATACGACTGCGGATTCTTCCCGATAACATTCTGATTTGGTTTTTCTGCATTGCGAAACCAGGCATCCATTTTTGAACCCAGACCAGGTGTTTCTGCATGTTCAAGAACCTCATAGCCCGACAAGCTCCCCGATTTATCAATTCCTGCCATGACAGAGATAAATCCGCCAAATCCTTTATTGGTAAAGGTTTTTACGGCAACCCCCACCCATTCACCCCCTTTAAAAGCCGGGAAAAACTCCAGGCTGTCATCGGAGGAAGAAACGGCCACTTGAAAAGATTCGCCCAGCTCATCAAATTCGGGAAGTACTCTTTCAATAGCTTCACTTTGAGCCTTAAGCTTTGATGCCTCGATGGCATCCTTCGTTATATCGTGAACAAAACCCAGGATAGCCGCAGCAATAAAGGTAACTCCCAAAAGAGTCAAAACCATGTTCAGAAATGTGGATTCACTTTTTGCCATAACTATTTCCTCCCAAATCTTTTTGGTTTCACATAGGTATTTATGAGTGGAGTAAAGGCATTCATGATAAGGATGGCGAACGATATGCCTTCCGGATAAGCTCCAAAGAGCCGAATGCTAATCGTAATAACCCCGATACCCACTCCGTATATGATCTGCCCTTTGGGTGTCATGGGTGAAGTGACCATATCGGTTGCCATAAAAATGGCACCCAGCATAATCCCACCGGTTAGAACATGATAAACCGGTTGGATATAACTTTGTGGATCGGTCAGCCAGAAAGCTCCGGCAACCAGAGCAACCGTACCGATTACTGACACAGGAATATGCCAGGTAATAACCTTTTTATAGATAAGAAACAATCCGCCAAGGATCAATAACAAGGCTGAAATCTCACCCAATGAACCGCCAGTGATCCCCAACAGCATATCCTGGGCAGATGGTAATTCTCCGGCAAGCTGTGATACGGGTTTCCCGCTGATGAGTCCTTCCTTTAAGATTCCCAAAGGGGTAGCCGATGTTAAGGCATCGGTTTCGGCCTGGCGGATTACCGGCCAGGTCGTCATCTGTACCGGGAAAGAAATGAGAAGAAACACCCTGCCCACCAACGCAGGATTGAAAATATTACTGCCTAATCCACCGAAAGAAAGTTTGCCAATCCCAATAGCTGCCAACGCACCAATGACGATTATCCACCAGGGAATTCCAGCCGGAACGTTGAAGGCCAGAAGAATACCTGTTACCAATGCCGATCCGTCAGTCACGGAAGGCTGAAGCTTCATTAAAAATTTTTGAATCAGGTATTCAAAAGCCAAACAGGCAGCCACCGCAATGAAAGTCACACGAAGCGCATCCAGTCCAAATACAAAAACCGACCAGATTATGGCTGGAATCAAAGCGTAAATCACCCGGTACATGATCTTTTTTGTTGAATCACCGGAATGTACGTGCGGAGATGGCGAAACGGTTAAAATATTACTCATTATCAGTTGAAAATTTATTTTTAAGTATAAAGTTTCTGGCTTAACATGAAACCATGATGAACTTATTTTTTTCGTGTACGTATGATTTGTCCCACTTTTCCTTTTCCCAGACGTATATAGTCGAGCAATGGCCGGTCAGACGGGCAGGTGAAACTGCAGGAGCCACACTCAATACAATCCATTATTCTATTCCCCTCAGCCTGATCAAAGATCTGTTTCTCCGAAAGGGTCATCAACAGGTAGGGCTCCAGTCCCATTGGGCAAACTGAAACGCAACGAGAACAACGGATGCAGGCTATGGCATTTTTTCTTTTCGATTCCTGTTTTTTTAGCAGCAGAACACCGGAGGTTCCCTTTGTAACCGGCACTTCCAGTGAAGTAACAGCTTTCCCCATCATTGGTCCACCGCAAATGATCTTACCGGTATTCTCCGGTAATCCACCAGCCGCCTCCACCAGCATGGAAATGGGTGTTCCAATGCGAACCCTGAAATTAGAGGGTTTGGCCACCTCCTTGCCGGTGATGGTTACTATACGTTCAACCAGTGGCTTATTTTTCTGAATGGCTTCATACACAGCAAAGGATGTTCCAACATTACTCACCACTGCTCCAACGGCGACAGGCAGCCCCCCTGAAGGAACTTCCCTGCCGGTTACTGCCCTGATGAGTTGTTTCTCTCCTCCCTGTGGATATTTTACCTTCAGGGCTGTTACATCTATATGACCATACTCCTTCGCTTTTTCAGTAAATAACCGGATAGCATCCGGCTTATTGTTTTCAATCCCAATAACCGCCCGCTCAACCTGAAGAGCTTTCATAAGCAGACGGGTGCCCACGAGGATCTCCTCCACCTTTTCCATCATAAGCTGGTGATCAGAGGTAAGATATGGTTCACATTCTACCCCATTGATAATAAGTATGTCGGCTTTCATTCCCTTGGGCGGAATTAACTTCACATGGGTCGGGAAAGTAGCACCTCCAAGGCCAACAATTCCGGCATCCTGTATTTTTTTAATGATCTCCTCACCGTTCAGGTCAAACTCCTTCATCAACTCCTCCGACTGGTCAATTTCATCCAGCCACTCATCCCCTTCCACATCAATGAAGATCCCTTGTTTCATATACCCCGACGCATCAATCTGGGAATCAATCTTTTTAACTTTCCCGGAAACTGAGGAATGAATATTGGCAGAAACAAACCCTCCGCTTTTAGCAATCATTTGACCGGTTTTCACAACATCACCACGCTTGACAACCGGAATGGAAGGAGCACCAATATGCTGTGAAACCGGGATGAATACAGAAGCAGGCAGTGGCAACACTTCGATAAACTTTCCGGCCGACAATTTATTTTCAGGAGGATGAACTCCACCAGTTTTGAACGTCTTTAACATTCTCTTTTATTTTGCTGTACTACACTCTTCAATTTCTACTTTGACTTTCCTGGGTGGGAAGTTCTCTTCAATGATTGAATGGGTCGGGCAAACCGAAACACATTTCCTGCAAAGCTTGCACTTGTCCGAATCAATAAAAGCCAGGTTGTTCTCAATAGTAATGGCATCAAATTTACATTCTTTTTCACATTTTCCGCAACCAATACAAGCCACACTACATGCTTTACGTGCTACTCCCCCTTTATCCTGGTTCCTACAGGCAACAACTACTTTCCTGTCTTTCGGGAACCTTTTCCTTAACTCAATGAGGTCACGTGGACAGGCATCCACACAAGCTCCGCAAGCCACGCATTTATCATCTATAACTTTGGGTACCCCCAGGTCGGCACGCAACTCAATCGCATCAAAATCACACACATCAAAGCAATCGCCATACCCCAGGCAACCCCACTGGCAATCAGATTCACCTCCATAAACCAATGCGGCAACAGCACAGTTCCCTACCCCATCGAACGTGTTGGTTTTGGGTCGCTGATCACAAGTTCCATTGCACCTGATGTAGGCCACTTTTGCATCTTTCTTCACCGCTTCCAGACCCAGAATCTCAGCAACTTTACTCATTGTTTCATTACCACCAACAGGACAATTCAAATCATCCAGACTGGTAGCATTTACACAAGCTTCGGCAAAAGCCCGACAGCCGGCATAACCACATCCACCACAATTAGCTGCCGGAAGAATCTCTTCCACCTGATCGATACGCGGATCTTCATAAACCTTAAATTTCTGTGCAACAAAATAGAGGATTACCGCAGCAGAGGTACCAATTGCACTCAACGTAACAATCGTATATACAATAGTTATACTCATAGACTAACTGTTTTCTTCTACCTCAAATTTGAATACTTTTTTTAACTTATCACGAAAAAAATAGATTGTTATATAATATGGAATCAATATGCCCAGTGACAATAAACCAGCTAAAACCTCATGGATTGAAACAGAATAAAGTACGATAAGTACAGCTAAGACAAGAAGAAAAGGCAAAATATACCCATAAAAAAGAGCCTTTAATCCTGCAGATTCCTGAAATACAACAGAAACCTCCTGCCCGGGTATGTAGCTGGAATTTTTAAAGGGGATCTCTACATCTTTTTCCTGAATGTCAGCCACAGAACAAGCACCTCTGGCATGACAGGATGAGCAGGCTGAGGATTGGGTGATAGTTACTGTTATTGTGTCACCTTTCACCTCTTTAACAAAGGCTTTATGTCTGATTGTATTGATCGTAACAACTATTTTTTGCTATTCCGAGGTTGCAAATTTAGTTATTTTATTATACACAGACATGTCAGGAAATAGTTTTCTCAAATTACACTCAATTTAGAAAAATTCTAATCTAAATCTGCCGTGTTGATACCTGAGTCATTTTCATACCGGCAGGCATAAATTTCCCCGGGATACAGCACCAGTCGCATGTGAACTTCCGGATGTATTTTTCCTCCCGCGGATAATCTGAATTCCGCAGGAAACATTCCAAAAAAATGAATTCCTCTCAAATTACGTGATATGAATCCCGATCCACAAAAATAAATCCTGTATAATTCAACAAGTTACAATTTCTTTTATTGAAAGGATACCGAAACAATTAAAAAAACTTGCAAAATCCAACCTGAAACATTAAATTTGAAGTGTTAAAAGAAGTTCATTGAATATAAAATATTATCCGCATCGATTCAGCAGTTGGTAAACTCAACAGAACTTATTAAACCGAGTTAGCTCAACGGTTGCAAAAACAGGCCTTGTAGTTTCGGTTTCTGCCGGAATGAGTCGAAAGACCAGTGGACGTTTAAACGACCGGGCGCTCAAATCCTGTTAATCAGGGGTTTTACACAAACGGAATTGGTGCGGATTTTTTTATTCTTTTACCCATCTTTTCACTCCGGTAAAAAGCAACAGGAGAACAGCCATCAGCCGGGAGATCCGGCCAATATAATCCCCGTACTTCACATAAAAAGTAATTTCATCATTCAGTTGAACTGTTCCTGCTAATGCAGATTCTTCCCACCAGTTTGACGCGTGAATAATATCGCCCCGTTGATTCACAAAGCAGGAGATTCCTGTATTTGCCGACCGGGCAATACTCCGGCGTGTTTCCACAGCTCTCAGTCGGCTAAATGACAGGTGCTGCCTGTAGCCAGGAGTATCACGCCACCAGCCGTCGTTGGTAATAACAACAATAAGCTGAGCTCCTTTTCTCACAAACTCGGCTAAATATCCGCCAAAAACCGACTCATAACAAATCACAGGGGCAACTTCAAACTGGTTTTTTAGACTGAAATTAGCAGGTTCATCCTGACGACCTAAACTGCCAGTAGTACCTCCCAGGTCAATCACCACGTCATTTAAAAAACCCATGTAGTTCCTGAAGGGCATCTTTTCCACGCCCGGAACCAAAATGGATTTGTGATACACATACCCATTACCTTTGTGATCTATAAAAACGGCCGAATTGAACACATCATAATGCAATCCATTAGAAATCCGGGAAGTAGCGGTGGCTTGTCCGGGATCAGGATAAACCCTGGAGGTAGATGAACCAAAAATAACTTCCATCCGGGGGTGCTGCCTCATCCACTCCTGAATTTGCTGAAATTGAAAATTGTATTCCAGCCTTTCTGTGTTCCAGTCGGGGTATCGCTCAAAAATAGTCTCCGGACCAAGTACCAGGTCAGTTTTCTCGCTAATTTCTTGTTCAGCTAGCTGAATAAATCTCTGAAGCTTTCTGTTTTCAGACTGAATATCATATTCTTCCTGATATGGATCAATATTGGGCTGAACAATAACAACATGCAGGGGATTTTTTTTTTCAGTATAGGAATGATAGAGTAGGAGTGACAAGGAAACAGGAACAATGAGCAGCAGGCAAACAGTGACAACCGGAATAAGCTCCTTGTTCAGGCGTTTCCCCGTACTAAATCCCTGAAAAATTCTAAACAATAAAATATTCATAATCCATACCCAAAGAGTACCGCCCAACACACCAGTATATTCATACCATTGTACCATCTTTATATCATTGGCAAATCCGTTACCCAGGTTAAGCCATGGCCATTCAATATCCCAATGAAAATGGAAATACTCGAAGGAAATCCAAAAAACTACCAGTGCCACGTATCCCAGTGTTGATTTAAACCG
>JAQVON010000158.1 GCA_028702595.1 Mariniphaga sp.
AATAAAGGTTTTATTATTACTTTAGCGAATCCTCAAAGTTTTCAAATTCAAAATTGCAACAATAGATTTATCAAATATTTTTTAGATAAATTAAATTTTATATTTTTTCTCTTTGAGATATTTATTAAAATACCTTTTAGCCATAAAATATATTTTATGGCTTTAAACCACAGGTATTTTCCTGTTTTACTATTAGTCAATTTAATATGGAGAAGACCTATTATTGCAGATATGTACGTCTCAATTTATGATGGAGCAAAAGATCGAAATAATTTTAAAGGAGATATATTTAAGCGTATCGCAAGTTTTAGATTTGAATGGTACTATAAACTACTTGACAAATTATTAATTGAAAAACCATTTAAGACTATATATATTGGTGATTTAGAATTAAAATTAGTTTCAGAGCTTGTTAATGCCAATATTGACAAATCAAATTATGTGATTATTCCTCCTGCTTCTTTGGCTAAGAAAAAAGCAGCCCCATCATCATCAACTAAGCTTCGAATATGTTGGTGGGGTACTTACATCCCACTTCATGGAGTTGAAAATATAATAGAAGCAGCACATTTACTTAAAAAAGCTAATATAAATTTTTCACTTGATTTATTCGGCACTAAAAAGTATGATGGTTCAGAATATAAAAATCTTACAACAAATTTGAATCTCGAGCAGGAAATATCATTTCATTCAGATAAGACTTTTGGGAATGGTTTATTAGAAAAATATTTGGTTTCAAATTGTGATTTAGTTTTAGGTAATTTCAGTTCATCAGAAAGGGCACAAAGGTCGGTCCCGACAAAAATATTTGATGCCTTTTCTATGTGTCTTCCAGTACTGACAATGAATACAAAAGTTTTGCAAGACAGTGTGGATGTTGACAACGAATTATTTACCTGTGGAATTAATCCCGAAGAAATATGCGAAGAAATTATAAAAATAATGAACAACAAACAGGAAAAAGAAAGAAGGGCAAATAATGGTTTCATTCATTACGAAAAAACATTTTCAGTTAAAGCAGTTCAAGAAAAATTTATAAAACTTTTTTTGTAATACATTTTTCAAAAATGTATTAGTATTTTTAAGTGTCTAATAAAGGAGCTATAACATATTTTGAATTTAAAAAATTGGTTTTCTTTTTATAGGGGTAAATTAAAAAGCAACATATTTTTCCAAAACATTGCAGTGGTTGCCGGGGGTAATGTAACTGCAAAGTTGATTGGAATAATTGCCGCTCCTGTAATAACCCGTTTGTATACCCCAGAAGATTACGGAATTTTTTCTGTTTTCATTTCGGTTGTGGGTGTTGTGGGCTCGCTTGCCACTTTGCGCTACGCAGTTACTATTCCCATTGCTAAAGATGAAAAACTAGCCGACAATATTCTTAAACTCTGTTTTTTGATTACGCTTTCGTTAAGTGTGCTTTGGTATTTAGTTGTTATCTTGTTCGGGAATTATTTCACTGTTCAATTTTCGGCAGAAAAATTACTACCTTATTTATGGTTGATGCCGGTTGTATTTTTAGTAAAAGGTATTTATGAAGCACTAAATAACTGGGCTATCCGAACCCGGAAATTTAGATTAATAACCCGAACAAAAGTGAGCCAGGGTATTTCATCCGCCGGGGTAAAGATTGGCCTTGGGGCTTTAGGTGTAACTCCACTCGGGCTATTTTTAGGTCACATCTCCCAGGAAGCAGCAGGAATTACCAGCCTGTTCTCCAAATTGATTAAGCTTAAACCCGAGTTTCTAAAATCATTCTCTTGGACTGAAATAAAATATGTTGCAAAACGCTATAAAAAATTCCCGTTAGTGCAGTCCTGGTCTCAGCTTTTGCTTGTTATGGGCGCCCAGTTGCCGGTTTTGCTAATAGGTGCTTTTTACGGAGTTGAGGTTGTTGGTGTTTTTGGTCTGGCACAAAACATGATAAATATGCCCATGGATTTAATTGGCCAGTCGGTTGCACAGGTTTATTATGCTGAAATTTCGAAATACGGAAAAAATAATCCGGAAAAAATATACAAACTGTCCGTTTCAATCATCAAAAAATTATTCTGGGTTGGTTTATTTCCTGTTGGGGTTATAGCTATCTTTGGACCATGGCTTTTTTCCAATGTATTTGGAAACGAATGGCATGATGCGGGTTTGTATGCGCGTTATTTTTCATTAGTAATATTAACAAGATTTATTTCCAGCCCAATTACAAATATTTTCAATGTGATAGAAAAACAAGGATTACAATTATTCTTAAATGTTGTAAGAGTAACCATCGTTGTTATAATTTTCACAATAAGTCATTGGTTGGATTTTTCAGCAAATAACGCGGTATTATTATATAGTATTGTTTTTCCATTGTATTCGTTCCTGGGTTTGTTTGTAGCTTTAATGTCTTTAAAGGTCAGAATCAATAATAAGCCTAAGTTTTAAATATGAATCAATTATATCAAAATTTTAATTTAACCAATTACAATGCCTACCGTATCAACGCAGTATGCACCAAAGCTTGGTTTCCCGAAAACGAAACCGATTTGCTGGAAATATTCAGTCAAAACAAAAACAAACGGCTTATCATTCTTGGCAATGGCAACAACATCATCCTGAGCAAAGATTATTACGAGGAAGAGTTTATCATACTCAACGGTTGTTTTGATAAGGTAACTGTTAACAACACTGAAATGGAAGCCGAAGCCGGGGCAACACTTTTACAACTGAGTGAAACAGCGTTAAAGCACCATTTAACCGGCCTTGAAATTTATTACGACATCCCCAGTTCTGTTGGAGGTGCTGTAGTGATGAATGCCGGCACCAAAGAAGGCGAAATAAAAGACATTCTGGTTAAAGTGCGTTACCTCGATTTAACTGATTTGCAAATAAAGGAAATTTCCAAAGAGGACATTGGCTTTGAATACCGTAACAGCTTTTTTCAAAAAAACACCAATAAAA
>JAQVON010000159.1 GCA_028702595.1 Mariniphaga sp.
TCTGGATAAAAAATAACTTTGGATGGTTATTCCGCTACAGTCATTTGGATAGTATAATCGCCGGCATCAAACCAGGCGACCTGGTAAAAACAGGTCAGCACATCGGATACATAGGGAAGCAGGGACATAGCGGAGGCTGGGTACATTTTCATTTTGAAATCAAGCACAAAGAGGTACCTTCGGGTAAGTGGGCTACAGAAGATGCGTACGTCTATGCGCTGGAAGCTTATAGCCGTCAGCATAATCCTTCACTGATAGCTGTAGCCCGGCCACATCACCTGGCATATATTGGTGACCCGGTTACCCTCGACGCCAGGAAGTCCATGAGCTTTCAGGGAAATATTGTATCTTATGAATGGCAATTCTGTGACAGTACAACTGCAAGCGGAGCTGTCCAAACTAAGGATTACGACATGCCTGGGCAATATAGTGAGATATTAAAAGTAACAGATTCCGAAGGAAACGTGGATTATGATTTTACCATAGTTCAGGTTTATGACAAAGAAAAAGCACAACAGGTTATTCCTACCATCCACCCGGCATACCATCCAACGTTGGGGATCAAAACAGGTGATCCGGTAACCTTTTTAGTGCGTACATTTAACAGCACTGAGGGAAAGGAGGTGTGGAATTTCGGCGATGGCTCACCAACTGTAGAAGTTCAGTCAGAAACAGTAGACAGGAAAAACCCTGTAACGGGGGATTATGCAAAAACGATCCACTCCTTTTCAAAACCCGGTCATTATGTGGTTCAGGTGCAGCGCACGAATGAGGAGGGGCTGACAGCATACGGCCGGCTCCATGTAGAAGTTGAAAACAAATAGAGTAACAATTTTTTATGAATAAGATGATGGTAAAGGAAAGGCTTTTTTCTCTCGATGCACTTCGGGGATTTGATATGTTTTGGATTATCGGTGGCGGAGGATTGATCGGTGCGTTGGCAAAATCGACTGACTGGAGCTGGATGCACAACCTGGCGCTTCAGATGCAGCATGTGAAATGGGATGGATTTCGCTTCTTTGACCTGATATTTCCCCTGTTCATGTTCATTTCCGGGGCTGTTATCCCCTACTCTGTACTCGCTAAGCAGGAAAAAGGTCTTTCCCGAAAAAGACTGATCGGACATGCAGCCCGGCGATTGCTGCTGTTGTTTATCCTCGGGTTAGTATATAACGGAGTTTTCCGGAATGGATTTGCCGATGCCCGTTATGCAAGTATTCTGGCCCAGATTGGATTTGCATATTTTTTTACAGTTCTCATTGTGCTTTTCACAAGTTCTCAGGTTACCAGACTGATCTGGCTATTGGGTATACTTGCAGGAATTGCCATTTTACAGTTGTTAGTTCCGGTTCCCGGCTTCGGGTCGGGGGTATTAACTCCCGAAGGACACATCAACGGGTATATTGACCGGATGTTGTTGCCTGGCAGACTGATCTATGGTCCTGATGGCCCCACATCCGGCCAGGGAATATATGATGCTCTGGGAATACTGAGCACCATTTCGTCAACAGGCATCACACTCATGGGAGTGTTTGCCGGATTTATCCTGCGAAGAACAGGTAAAACAGGATTACAAAAAACCGGTGTACTGGCTGCCGTGGGAACCACACTCGTCATCTTAAGTCTTGTGATCGCTCCATTTTATCCTGTCATAAAAAATTGCTGGACATCAACGTATACTCTCCGGACAGGAGGTATCAGTTTTATGCTGGTAGCTGCCTTTTACCTGGTTATTGATGTTTGGGGATGGAAAAAATGGTCCCTGTTCTTCAGAGTTATCGGATTAAATTCTATCACCATTTATATATGTACCCGGATAGTACATTTTGGTCATACCTCCCAGTATCTTTTCGGGTGGCTTGGCAAGTATGCAGGCGACTTTGGCCCCGTCGTGATTTCCATGGGAATAATTTTTATTGAGTGGTTGTTGCTCTATTATCTCTATCGAAACAAAGTATTTTTAAAAGTTTAGATTTGAAATATATACCAGAAATAAAACAGATAATCTCCATTGCAGGATTAAAGATTTTTTTTCTGATCGTATTTTTTTCAGGTTATTTTTTTTATCTGTCCGGTTTTAATCGATATCACATACAACATCTCGAACAAATTCAGTTGTTTCGTTTCAGCCGGGACTATTTTTACCAATTTTTACAGTTCCTTTCAAAGGTCATACAACATACCTGAATTTATAAAATCAGAGGTAGAACTTAATCCACGGGTCATATCAAAAATCACCAATAAAAAACCAGAAAATGCAACATTCAAAGAGAAATTGTAAAACACAAGTCATGATGAGCGTAATTGCAATTACGCTCCTGGCAATTTTGTTCTCCTGCCAGAATAGCAAGCTGAACAATCAGAAAAAAACCGGTGAAGAGATCACCCTGGAAGAGGGATTTAAAAATCCGCCTCAGTCGGCACGTCCATGGGCCTATTGGGTTTGGTCAAACGGGAACTTTAATTATTCTCAACTCACCCGTGATCTCGAAGAGATAAAAGATAAGGGAATGGGAGGATTTGACATTTTCGATATCGGCGAACGGTTTCCCGAGGAGGGCACTATTCCGGCAGGCCCGGCTTTTCTGGGGAAGGAATCGCTTGAAGCCATTCAATATGTAATAGACGAAGCCGACAGGATAGGGCTAAGCCTGGGTCTTATCACTTCAAGCAGCTGGAATGCAGGAGGTTCATGGGTGAAACCGGAACATGCAAACATAGCTCTGTTCCCTTCGGAAAAAATAACCGTAAAAGGACCGGCAAAGTTTTCTGAAAAGCTTCCCTTCCCTTCTTTTCCGCAAAAAACACCCATTCGTTCCGACGGGTTGCCTGAATTTTACAAAGATGTTGCAGTGATTGCTTTTCCAAATAGCAGCGAAAAGAAAATAGAAAATATTTCTGCGGTAATAGACCTGACTGATAAAAT
>JAQVON010000025.1 GCA_028702595.1 Mariniphaga sp.
TCCCTTCTTTCTTTATCTTGCTTATAATACCCCACACAGTCCAATGCAGATGCCGGATCGATGGTGGAAGAAATATGAAAATCTAACGCTGAAAAATACACACGATGATCCTGAAAAAGAAGATATTCCATTCACTCGTGCAGCCCTGGCAATGTGCGAAAACATCGACTGGAATGTTGGTCGCATCGTTCAATCCATCGAAGAATTGGAACTCGCCCAAAGTACCATTATAATCTACCTTTCCGACAACGGTCCCAACAGCTGGCGCTGGAATGGCGGCATGAAAGGACGGAAAGGATCAACCGACGAGGGAGGAGTACGCGTTCCTATGATCATGAAATGGGATGGTACCCTGAAATCTGGTAGCAAAATAAATAAAATCGCCGGGGTAACCGACCTTTTACCAACCCTGGCTGATCTTACAAAAATTGAGTTCAATCCACCTAAACCACTGGATGGTGTCAGTCTGAAACCCCTACTGATGGAAAAAAACCCTGTGTGGAGTGACCGGTATATTATCAGCCATTGGGCAGGAAAAACCAGCGTGCGAAATCAAAAGTTCAGATTGGATCACAACGGACAGCTTTTTGATATGGAAGATGACCCGGGACAAAAAAGCAATGTGTCTGATGCCTACCCGGATATGACACAAAAGATGAAATTGGCAAGGGAAAAGTGGGAAAACGATGCATTGGCCGAACTGCAGTCATCAGATCAACGGACTTTCACCATCGGACATCCTGATTTCCTGTATACTCAAATGCCTGCCCGTGATGGAGTAGCCCACGGCAACATTACCCGGTCAAACCAATGGCCGAACTGTTCTTTCTTTACCAACTGGCTCAGCACTTCCGACAGCATCACATGGAATACTGAAGTGCTGAAAACAGGAGATTATGAGGTGGAAATCTGGTATACCTGTCCTCCCGAAGACGTGGGGGCTATATTTGAACTAAGTTTTGCCGGTGAAAAAATTACCGGGAAAATAACTAAAGCCCACAATCCTCCCCTCATAGGCATGGAAAAAGACAGAATAGAACGTATGGAATCATACGTTAAAGATTTTATTCCCATGCAAGCAGGAATCATCCATTTAAAAAAAGGCACCGGCACGCTGACGCTAAAAGCTACTGAAATACCAGGTGCACAGGCGATGGATTTCCGATTGATCCTGTTCACACGGATTTAGAAGAAATGATTTTGATTCTCACGTCCACAGCCAGCATCTCTTTTTCATTCCCGAACAGGGGATTGACATCAAGTTCTTTTATCTCCGTTGCATATCGCAACAAACTGGAAAATCGAACAATAGTTTCTGCAAATTTTGAAATGTTTACTGCCGGTTGGCGGCGATATCCCTTGAGCAACTTATATGATTTCAGTTGTTTTATCATAGACATAGCTTCACCAAACGATATGGGAGCCAGACCGGATGAAACATCCTTCAATACCTCAACAAAAATTCCTCCCATTCCGCAAAGAACAATGTGACCAAATCCCTTTTCATACTTAGCTCCAAGAAATAGTTCCGTTCCGGAAGCCATTTGTGCAACAAGTACTCCTTCTGATTGTTCGATCCCCAGCAAGTGATGGAACTCTTTTCGAACCTGCGCAACATTCCGGAGATTTATCGCTACTCCACCAACTTCTGTCTTATGAACCGGACCAATTACTTTCATCACAACAGGGAACCCAATGTGTAATGCGGCCATGACTGCTTCGGTTTCAGTGTGCGTTACCAATTCCTTCACACGCGGGATGCCGGCTGCATCAAACAACTGATGGGTGACTTCAGGTGGCTGAAACCCATCATTTGCACTTTCAATAATCTGTCGAATACGAGGAACATCAATCCCTTCCATGAAAATCCCTGAAGAGGCAGGCTTGGGAGTATGAATCACCTTAGTCAGCGCCCGACCCAGCAAAACCTCATCCGGAAAATTGACATTCCCGTGAGAAAGGAAATAGGAAACATCTTCCTTCACATTTATTATTGAAGGCAATATGGGGTAAACCGGCTTTTGGCAACTTTTCATTTTTTGATGAAGCAATTCATATACATCCCGGATTGGGAAAAGTCCGGGGCTACCAAAAATTACAGCCATTCCATCCACATCAAAATCATTTTCACAAGCATCGACAATACTTCCCAGTTGCTCAGCTGTACCTGTAGCCAGAAAATCTATAGGATTCTCCACCGACGATCCCGGGAATAACTTCTCCTTCAACGCTTGTTTTTCCGGGGAAGCTGGTATTTTCGGGATTTTCAATCCCCCGGTTACCAGCGCATCTGTCAGCATCACTCCAGGTCCTCCGGCATGGGTAATGATGGCCAGTTTTTTCCCTTTGAGTTCTTTACACATAAACACACTGGCCACAGTAGTGATCTCTTCGCGACCGTAACATCGTACGATACCAGCCTTTCGAAACAATGCCTCTACAGCAGCATCGGAGCTGGTAAGTGCTCCGGTATGTGAAACTGCAGCACGACTACCCGCTGAAGTGCTGCCAGCTTTGATGGCAGCAATTTTACACCCTTTGCGAATCAGCGAAGAGGCATGCAAAAGCAACCGGTCAGGATCATCGATATGCTCCATATAAAGTAGCTTCACCCAGGGGCTCACCCCGGGAATATAATGTTTATCCATGTATTCAAGAATATCCTCCACTCCGGTTTGTGCACTGTTGCCCACCGAAAAAACATTGGCAAACCGTAAACCTTTGGGAATTCCCGAATCCATGATAAAAACGGCCGTAGCTCCTGAACCAGAGATAAAATCACACCCGTCCCGGGCCAGGGGAGGTACGGGACTGGTAAAAACACTGGTATGATCAGGAGTCATTACACCAATACAGTTGGGTCCGATCAGACAGGCATCATAATGATTCACTACTTCCACCATCTGCTGCTCCAGCTTCTTCCCGTAAATACCTGTCTCTCCAAATCCGGCAGAAATGATGATGAATGCTTTTGTCTTTTTCCGGGAAGCCAGTTCCTCAACCACCTCCGGACAAAACCTTGCAGGAATAGCTAAAACAGCCAGATCAACATCAGGCAAATCTTCAGTGCTGCGGAAGACAGGTATCCCCTGGATCTCTTTCTCTCCAGGATTAACCAGGTAAATTTTCCCCTTGAAATAATGCTCTGTGAGGTTCCTGACAATTTTTCCACCCGGTTTCATCAAATTATTAGATGCTCCTATAACCGCAATACTCCCCGGATTTAATAACTTTTCATTGATCATATAAAATAGTTTACCTCCGATAAAAATAGAGAATTTAATGGCAGATGATGCTGCTAATTCTCTCCCCCATTGATTATTTTCCTGTGTGAAATATTACTTTTGCCCAGGTTGAGCAATCGGAACAAAAAAAAATGAGTAAAATCATTTTAACACAACGAGCAGGATTTCACTAAAAGGATGAAAAAACAATCCAATTTCTTTGTTGTTAACGGGAATCGTTCAATTTGGATTTTAATCAAACTTCAACGATGGGAGAAAAAAAAGAACAAAAAATAATCGTTTTTATCACCTTCACGCCCAACGATAAAAACCTCATTTTAAACGGGATAAAGCTAGCCTCGATATTCCGGAAAGAGCTCTGTCTTACCTGTCATTTAAAAAAGAATCAGTATAAAAAAATCCACCAATTTAAAAAAAAACTAATCGATTACACCTTGCCTGTCAACAAAGAGATCCCGGCATTAAAAACTTCAGTGGTTTTGTTACAGGAACGTATGCAGATGATTCCCCAGGTGCTGGCTGACGATCATGAAGCAATCATGCTGGTAGCTGATTCATTGCACTATAAAATCTTTGCAAAAGCTATGATAACCAGTCCGGTTCCCATTCTTTTCGTGAACGGGCAGACTCCTGTTTCTTCCTTTAAAAAAATAATCCTGCCTGTTGATCTTCGAAAGGGAAATAGTGATTGTGCACTCTGGTGTTCCTGGTTCGGAAAATACAATCACTCGGAAATTACAGTAATCGCTGCTCAGGATAAAAATAAAGATGCACAAAAAAGAGTGACACACAACATATTAACGGCAAAAAGACTTTTTCAGAAATTACAAATTACCCATCAAATCTATAAAGGCACAAAAAACAGTTTACAGAACAGTTTTGAAACCCGGGATTTTGCTGAATCGAATCACTTCAACCTGCTGGTATTACTTGGAAGTTCGCTGATCACCCCTCTTGATTGGCTCCTGGGTCTTCCCGAGAAAAAAATCATTAAAAATTCCTCCCTTCTTCCCGTTTTACTGATCAATTCCCGCCGTGATAATTACATGTTATGTGAATGAAGTGTGAATCATTTTACCGGTGTGGTTGTTTGCTGTATTCCCGGGGATTTTTATAATTTTGGCCCACCATGAATGACGATTTGGTTCTATCAAAACGAGCATGATCATTTTAAACACAAATGAGCACCATTAAAATTTATGCAGGTTCCATGGGGCTTGAAATTATGACAGAACATCATATTAGATATACTTGAAATACAACACATCAATTAATTTTTTTTCGAATAAAATGGATAAGGCAAACCGGAAAGTATGGCATGTGGTTTATACCCGAGCACGATCGGAGAAAAAGGTTTATGCCCAACTGAGAATCCAGGATATTGATTGTTTTTTGCCTATTCAAAAAAAGCTTCGACAATGGAAAGACCGTAAGAAATGGGTAGAAATGCCCCTTATTTCAGGGTATTGTTTTGTTTTCATCGACCATAAAGAGTTTGAAAAAGTACTGCAGACACCACAGGTTGTTCGTTATGTATCGTTTGAAGGAAAACCGGCTGTAATTCCCACGCGACAAATTGACTTCCTTAAACAATTAACCGCCCAATCGGAGTTCCCTGTTGAGGTGTCACGCCAAACCTTCAATCCCGGGAAAAAAGTTGAAATCATTTCCGGACCAATGGTGGGTCTCCAGGGAGAATTATTGAGTTACAGGGGAAAAGATCGATTTATACTGAGAATAGAACAGATCAATACTGTATTCTCTGTGGAGGTTCAATCCGATAAACTAACACTTCTCCCGGAAGAAAATCAATAATTTAAAGCGTAGTTTTTACTTTTAAAAATATTTGCTACTTTTAGCTTGATTAAAACAGCAAATAAAATGGATAATCAGAGCAAATACGAGATTTGGTTCGTTACAGGCAGTCAGCATTTGTATGGAGAAGAAACATTAAAGCAGGTAGATACCAACTCTGCAGAAATTGTGAAAGGATTAAATGAAGGGAAAAAACTTCCCGTTCAGGTAATTTTCACTCCTGTTGTAAAAACACCGACTGAGATACTTGAGGTTTGCATCAAAGCAAGTGCCAGCACAAACTGCATTGGACTAATCACATGGATGCATACTTTTTCACCTGCAAAAATGTGGATTGGAGGATTAAAAGCATTGACCAAACCGTGTATGCATCTGCATACTCAGTTTTACCGTGATTTACCCTGGGACAGCATTGATATGGATTACATGAATCTGCATCAGAGTGCCCATGGTGACCGTGAGTATGGGTATATCAATGCCCGGATGCGCAAAAACCGAAGGGTTGTTGTTGGTCATTGGCAGGAAGAGACCGTTCAGGATCAGATTGCCGTTTGGTGCCGTTCAGCAATCGGGTGGGCTGATTCGCAGGGACTAAAAGTTGCCAGGTTTGGCGATAATATGCGTGAAGTGGCAGTTACTGAAGGTGACAAAGTAGAAGCACAAATTAAATTCGGATGGCAGATTTCGGCATACAGCCCTGGGGATCTGATCTGTTACATGGAAAATGTCACCGGGAAAGAGGTAGATCGCTTGTATGAAGAGTATGAATCTCTCTATCAGGTTGCTGACAATTGCAGACCAGGAGGTGTATTTCACAACAACGTCCGCGTTCAGGCACGGTATGAGATGGGGATGAAACATTTTTTGGAAGCAGGAAATTTCAAAGCATTCACCACCAACTTCGAAAACCTGACAGGATTGGATCAACTACCCGGACTGGCATCCCAACGCCTGATGGCTGCCGGCTACGGATTTGGGGCTGAGGGCGACTGGAAACAAGCTGCACTGCTGCGGGTAGTAAAAACCATATCCTCAGGACTTAACGGAGGCAGTTCTTTTATGGAAGATTATACCTATCATCTCGATCCAAAAAATGAAGCCGTTCTGGGTGCACATATGCTCGAAGTTTGTCCTACCATTTCGGCTTCAAAACCCCGGCTGGAAGTACATCCGTTGGGAATAGGCGGTAAAGACGCTCCTGCCCGGCTAGTGTTTGAAAGCGCCACTGGTAACGGAATGAATGTTACACTGATAGATATGGGCAACCGTTTCAGATTCATTGCCAATACCCTGGAAGTGATCGAACCTCTGGAGCAAATGCCGAAACTACCTGTTGCTTCTGCATTCTGGAAAACTCATCCAACCCACGCGAAGGGAGCTGCTGCCTGGATTTATGCAGGTGGAACACACCATTCGGCTTTCACCCTGGCCCTGACACCAGAATACATAGAAACATTTGCTGATTTTGCTGACGTGGAATTTGTGGTTATCGATAACAATACCAACCTGGATTCATTTAAAAAAGAACTCCGTTGGAATGAAATATATTACATGCTGGCAAACGGACTAAAATAAATCCTGCCGTAGATAATCAGAATACCAAAGTCGGAAGAAGTAAAAGAATAATTCAATTATTCATTTTACTATTTGCTTCCAGTCCGTTAATCTGTTCAAAAATACAAGCTTTTTCATAATGTGTGCCATGAGTAAAATTCAAATATTTAAGAATTTTAAATGCATTAAATTTTTGAAAAAACCGGTTTTGAAAGGTTGATAGTTGCGAACAGTTCTCATTCAGGACAGCTATATCCTGCCAAAAAACATCCTGTTTTAAAAATTCACCCACGGATGCAGGAAGGGATGAGATCAGTTCTTGATAATCTTTTTCTAAAATTTTATAGAATAAATCTTTTACATCAAACAGTTGCTTTAAATCGGCGAATGCCTGGAAATTATAAGTCTTGGTCAAATCTTCCTCCCCGTTCATCCATTTTTTCAAAACGGGACCTGTACCAAAAGGTACTCGTGTCGACAGCCTTGCAGAGGGATGGACAGTTGTAGATCTGATCTCCCCTACCGGGCCCAACAGTACGAGGTTCTGCAAGAAATAGAAATCTTCTCCGGCCTGCCTGCGGTTCATACCTCCCCGTCTCACATAGGCATCAGCTCTCACGGCAAATGCCGAACCAACGGTAAACATCGGGTAAGGATATCCTGTATAGCTCAGTGCATTTTTATAATAGGTCATGTATTGCTCATAGAGTAATATTCCCCGTAAATGTTTTTCGCTGAGTTTCGCGGTTTGATGTTGAAAGGCAAGTGTAGCTCCCACATGGGAGGGATGTTCCCGGAAGTGCCGATCTATGTCTATCAGATAATTCTCATCCACCAGGGTGTCGGCATCGAGAGACACAATAACTCCCCCCGGATTCTTCACCTGGTTGAATCTGCAAACAGCCTCGTCCATGCCGCGTTTCCGTGCCAGGCCGGCACCAGCCCACTTCTTTTTTAACTCTACTGGTCCTACCGGGAAAAATCGTAATCCCGGCTTATTATTTTCAGCTATCCAGGATTCCACTTCCATACGGGTATTCAAATTCTGAGCTTTGATGTTGGCAGGAGCCGCCTCTGAATGATTAATGATCAAAATGACTTCAACAGAAATCGATGGCAGCTTGCATATCCAAAGCGATTGAAGGGTTTGTAACAGATCTGGTTCATTCAGGCACGGAATAACCACTGAAATACCCAGATCAGGATGTGGAGGTTCCTGAATCAGTTCTGACAAATGATTCTTACCTATATATTTATCTGCAAACATCGATGAAGTGTGTTTTTTACAACCGGGGAAATGACACAAAAAATCCGGAGTGACACCCCGGAATGATTTCTGAAGCCTTTACTTTTTTGCTCCGGAGCCAGCTCTATATCTATTGTTTAGAACCTTCAGCACTTCAGCAGTGATATTATTCCCCTCCTGACCTACCAAAACCTCTCCTCCGTTCAGGATATAATCATACTTCCTGGTTTTGTTGTAGTCGTTCAGGTAGTTTAGCAGGCTATCAAGAATTTGTTGGTTATTTGCAGTCTGCATTTCCGCCAGTTTCCCGGAAAGTTCCTGGTCGAGTTGTAAAATCTCCTGTTCTTTTCCCACCAGTCGGTCACGTTCCTGTATGGCTTTTTGCTCTGTAAGAAATCCTCCCCGCTGTAATTTTTCCTGAAAGGCGGCTGCTTCCTTTTCAAATGATTGGCGTTTGGAACCAAACTCACTATTATAGGCTTCCTGCATCTTGGTAAATTCATCATGCAGGTCCTGTGCCAAATCGTAATTCAATATCACGGAATCAGCCTTCACATAAGCAATTCTTATGGATGTCTCCTTACCCGGAATTGCCGTTGTTTCCGGCACCTGAGACTCCGGCTTGCTTTTTCCTGTAAAATGCAATACATACAAAACAGCCACAGCTATCAGGGCCGCAATAGATACGAAAAAAGATGATCCTTTCATTTTATCCATACAATTTGAAACTCTTTCGGGCAAAGATAATTCTTTCAACGTAATGAGTGAAGCGAAATGATTATTTTTTCAACTTGACTGCATGAATCGGATCAGTGAAAATTAGAAATTTATAATGACTTGTATATGACCTCATCCAAAGGCCTTTTTGGAACATGATGAATACTTTTTTCATCGCGCCAATATTTAATTTCTCCATTAGAAGCCTTTTCCACAACAACTGTTTCAGCTGGTTTTCCCAGGGCGATCATCCACAATATGTCGAAACAGGTGGGAAGCTTAAGAATCTTTGCCACCTTTGTTTTAACCACCGAGCCAATAATACATCCGCCAAAACCATCTTCCACCGCTCCCAGCAAAATACTTTGCATGGCAATTCCATCGTCACAATAGCAATTTTCAGCGATGGACTTATCGAGCATAACGGTGATGTATGCTACAGGTTGTTCATCCTCGGCCGGCCCATCCCAGTTCGTTAAATACCCTGCCCAAGCCAAATGAGGAAATATTTTACTATTGATTTCACTATCGGTACAGATCACATATTTTAAAGGCTGTGCATTCCGCCCGCTGGCAGAAAACCGGGCCAGTTCAATCCACCTCTCTATCTGCTCAGCTTTTATTTTTACCGATGGATCGAACCGTCTGTAACTGCGATTCCTTATTATCAAATCACGGATCATCCTATTTTTATTTATTCGATTGAAGCTATAATTTTATGAAAAATATCCGGTATGATTGATTTTCAGTAAAGTGGATAAGGAAAAAGTTACTGTTTTTTAATAGTAATGCTGACCAAACTTAACCACTTTGAGCATGTAACTCTGCCTTATCCATTAACCTAACGCTGTAATCTTTTTTCTATTGCTTTTAATAACGCATTAATTTTTATAGTTTTGAAAAATAGAAAACAGTACAAAAATCAACATAATATATGTATTTATTAGGATTTGATATTGGCAGTTCATCGGTTAAAGTCTCACTGGTGGATGGGGAGAGTGGCAGGTGTGTAGCTTCATCCTACCATCCCAAAACAGAAATGCCCATTACTGCTCATCAACCTGGCTGGGCGGAGCAGGAACCCGGGATATGGTGGACAAATTTAAAAACCGCCCTGCATGATGTATTGAGAAGTTCACAAGTGCAGCCTGATAGTATAGAGTCAATAGGTATTTCCTATCAGATGCACGGCCTGGTTATGGTTGATCGAAACCAGCAAGTTATCAGGCCGGCTATCATTTGGTGTGACAGTCGTGCCACAGAAATCGGGGAAAAAGCCTTTCAGGAAATGGGAAGTGATTATTGCCTTACTAACCTGCTCAATTCTCCGGGCAATTTCACTGCTTCGAAATTAAAATGGGTAAAAGAAAATGAAACGGCACTTTTTGAAAAGGTACACAAAATAATGCTACCCGGCGATTATATTGCCATGCTGCTGACAGGTGAAATCCAAACAACCATCAGCGGCCTTTCCGAAGGGATCATGTGGAATTTTAAAAAAAACTCTTTAGCGGAAAATCTTTTCCATCATTACGGGTTTTCCCCAGACCTGGTACCTGAAGTTGTACCCACTTTTACTATCCAGGGAACCATCAGGCGGGAAGTAGCCAGGGAGCTGGGACTTTCAACCAGGACAAAGATCAGTTACCGGGCAGGAGATCAACCCAACAATGCTCTTTCACTGAATGTGCTGAATCCCGGAGAGATTGCGGCTACTGCCGGCACATCGGGTGTGGTTTACGGAGTCAGCAATGAAATCAAATATGACTCCCTGTCCCGGGTCAATACCTTTGCACATGTGAACCATACTGCTGAAAATCCAAGGCTGGGTGTTCTTCTTTGCATCAATGGCACAGGAATTCTGAATGCCTGGATGAAACGAATAATTGGAGAAAGCATTTCCTATGACCAGATGAACCAGCTGGCTTCATCAATACCCATTGGTTCGCAGGGGCTGACAGTTCTGCCCTTTGGAAATGGAGCTGAACGGATGCTGAATAACAGGAATGTGGGTGCTGCCTTAAGCCAAATCAATTTTAACCTGCATTCCAGGGGGCACCTGTTGAGGGCAGCTCAGGAAGGTATAGTTTTTTCTTTTAAATATGGAATGGATTTGATGCAACAAACAGGTATCAGCACTGCTGTGATCCGTGCTGGCCAGGCAAATATGTTCCTCAGTCCTGTTTTTCGCAATACACTGGCAGGGGTTACCGGAGCGGTTATCGAACTTTACAACACTGACGGAGCAACAGGTGCTGCAAGAGGTGCAGGAATAGGATCGGGGTATTATTCTCACCCCGAAGAAGCATTTGCAACCCTCAGAAAACTGGAATCCATCACTCCCGACACCTCAAAAGCAGGAGAATATGAAGATGCATATAACAAATGGAAACAGGTTCTTGAAAAAGCAATTTTATAAGCCTCAGCAATAAAGCAATCGAACTATATAATAATTATTCATAAAATTAAATAAAATGGAAGTTTTAACAGGGAACAAAGAGTATTTCAAGGGCATAAACCAGATAAGATATGAAGGCCCTGATTCAAGAAAACCGATGGCATTCAAGTGGTACGATGAGAACAAAATCATTGCCGGAAAAACCATGAAGGAACACCTGCGTTTTGCTGTTGCCTATTGGCATTCCTTCTGTTGTACAGGGGATGATCCTTTTGGACCCGGAACCCGAATATTTCCGTGGGATGGAGCCTCCGATCCAATGGACGCTGCCCGGGAGCGTATGGATGCAGCATTCGAATTCATTACAAAAATGAATATTCCTTTTTACTGTTTTCACGACACTGATGTAGTTGGTAATGGATCTGTTTTCGAAATTGAAAAAAGACTCGTTAAGATGGTGGAAATAGCCAAACAGAAACAGGAAGCTTCCGGTGTAAAACTACTTTGGGGAACAGCCAATGTATTTGGTAATCCGCGCTACATGAACGGAGCAGCTACCAATCCCGATTTTAACGTGATCACCCATGTGGCGGTCCAGGTCAAAAATGCCATAGATGCCACCATTGCCCTGGGAGGTTCAAATTATGTGTTCTGGGGAGGAAGAGAAGGCTACATGACACTACACAATACCGATACCCGGCGGGAAATTGAACATTTGGCACGTTTTCTCGGTATGGCCAGGGACTATGGCCGCAAGCAGGGATTCGGGGGAACTTTCCTGATTGAACCCAAACCCATGGAACCAACAAAACACCAGTACGACTATGATGCACAAACCGTAATCGGATTCCTGCGCAACTTCGGACTGGATCAGGACTTCAAGCTGAATATTGAAGTGAACCATGCTACTCTCGCAGGACATACATTTGCCCACGACCTTCGCATGGCAGCCGATGCCGGACTACTGGGGTCAATCGATGCCAATAAAGGCGACTACCAAAACGGCTGGGATACCGATGAATTTCCAACCAATATATATGAAGTGACTGAAGCAATGCTGGAAATTCTTCAGGCAGGTGGATTGAACACGGGAGGCATCAACTTCGATGCTAAAATCCGGAGAAATTCAACCGACCTGGAAGATCTGTTTATTGCCCATATTTCTGGAATGGACATTTTTGCCCGGGCATTACTGATTGCCGATAAAATCATGAAGGAATCACCCTACCTGACCATCCGGAAAGACCGGTATGCTTCATTCGACAGTGGGAAAGGTGCCGATTTTGAGGCAGGCAAACTGACGTTGGAAAATTTACGTGAGATCGCCGGAGAACTGGGTGAACCAACTCAGTTAAGCGGAAAACAGGAACTCCTCGAGCAAATGATAAACTGGTATATTTAAGTAACATTACCAGCAAAAAAAGAGACTGTCTTAAAAGGGCAGTCTCTTATCCGTTATTCCTACTTTGGTTGCCAGTAACAAACCTTAGGCGATTCAATCAATCCTTCTTTCTTCAACTCTTTCATTGCTTTATCTACTTCTTTCTTGTTTAATCCGGAAGCTTCAGCAATCTCACCTGCCTTCAGGGGTTTCCCGGCAATCCTCATCGTTTCAAGTACCTTTTCTACACTCATATTTCTTTTTATTCATTCAAAATGTGCATCAATCGATTCAAAAGTTCAGCAAAAACTAATTCTCAACTAACCAGTAAACCTTTCAGAAATAACCTTCCAGTCGATTATTTTCCAGAAATCTTCGATATACTTGGGTCGGGCATTTTGCTTGTCAAGGTAATAAGCATGTTCCCATACATCGCAGGTCAGCAATGGTTTCTTTCCATCACGCAGAGGGTTTCCGGCATTACTTGTCTGAACAATTTCCAGCTCCCCGCCGAAAGATTTCACAAGCCAGGCCCAACCGGAACCAAACAATGTAGCTGCCGCTTTAGAAAATTCTTCTTGAAAAGCCTCAAGACTCCCCCATTTCCCTTCAATTGCTGCCTTCAGTTTCTCCTTTGGCTCCCGGCAGCCATCCGGATTAAATTGAAAGAAATAGAAAGTATGATTCCACACTTGTGCCCCATTATTAAATATCCCACCTTCAGCATTCTTCACAATCTCATCCAGAGAAGCCTTTTCAAAAGCTGTCCCGGGAATCAGATTGTTCACATTATTAACATATGCCTGGTGATGTTTTCCATAATGAAATTCAATGGTTTTCTCACTGATGTATGGTTCCAGGGCATTTTTGTCGTACGGTAATTTTGGTAATTCAAACGCCATAATACTTTAATTTAAAGGTTATTCAATCCTGATGATTTTTTCTCAAAGATAAAAAATTTCCCTATAAAAAACGATGAAAAACTCCCCAACTGGAAAGATCAGTAGATAAAACTACTTCCTCCTAAAAATTCCCGAAGCAGTGAAGTAGGAGGAATTTCTTCCTCATCAATCGGTTTAAAATAGGATAGAAACTTCAATAATCGCATGGCTTCCATATACTCTCGCTGATTTTCCAATACCATTTTCAAAATAGGTTCAGCATATTTTTTGAGTACCCCTAATTCATATAATGTGGCTGAATTGAACATGACATCAGCATTTTCCTGATAAGGAAATATATTTTTCTCTTCACCTTTACGAACCATTGGCCAACGACTGATCGTTTCAGCAGCGGAGTACCCCCGGTATTTACTATCCCGGATCATCCTCCGAATCAGTCTGTTATCGGAAGTTGATATATGTGTATGCTCATCAATGGATATTTGCGTTAGGGCAGAAATAAATATTTTAAACAAATTCTTCTCTTCGATCCTGGGCAGCAGATTGGGATTCATACCATGGATACCCTCCACAATAAGGATGTCACCTGCCCGGAGTCTGAGTCTGTCGCCATTCAGAAACCTTTGTCCTCTGTGAAAATCAAATCGGGGCAGCTGAACCTCTTTCCCCCGGAGCAAATCCAGAAGTTGTTCATTAAAGAATTCGATATCGACAGCCTCCAGTGCTTCAAAGTCGAAATTTCCATGCTCATCTCTTGGTGTATGTTCCCGGTCGACAAAATAATCATCCAGAGAAATTTGAAATGGTCTTAATCCATTCACAGCAAGTTGAACACCCAGTCGCTTGCTGAAGGTTGTTTTTCCGGAAGCTGACGGACCGGCTACGAGCACCACTTTGACATCCCCGTTACGGGCAGAAATTTGATTGGCAATTTCTGCAATTTTCTTCTCATGCAGGGCTTCGGAAATTTTTATTACATATCCGCCCTTCTTTTGAAGAGTAAGTTCATTCAAATTGGAAACCGTATCGACATCTAAAATTTGTGCCCAGTTTTTGTGTTCCTGAAAGATCTCAAACAGTTTTTTCTGTACCGGAGAATCCATCAGTTCACTAAAATTATCCGGACGGGGAACCCTCAACAGGATCCCATCAAAATACCTGACCAAATCAAAATTGCTGATGTATCCGGTTGAAGGTAGCAGGTGTCCATAAAAATAGTTACCCAGATCCTTTAAATAGTAAAGACTTGAGTATAAATGTCCTTGTTGCTCAAAAAGTTGAGCTTTTTCTTCTAATCCGTCCTTCATCAGGCATTCAATGGTTTCTTCAGTGAGTTGTCCTTTTTTAATAAACGGTATATCCTCACGAATTAAAGCTTGCACCTGGAGTTTTATCGCTTGAAGATCAGGTTCGGTAATCTCCCTGCCAAAACCTGATAATTCACAAAAATAACCGTTTGATATGCCCTTGCGTATGCGAAGAGAGACATGAGGAAAAACTTCTTTAACTGCAGCATAAAGTACAAAAATCAAACTTCGGATATACATCCTTATTCCATCGACATGCGATACGTCAAAAAACTCAATATGCTTCGGTTTGACAATGCAAAATGATAACTCACGTACCTGGTGATTTACGATTGCCCCACAAACCGTATGATCCAGCTGGATATTTAAATCGCGACTGATTTCCAGCAATGATGTACCCATCGGATAAACATGTTTCGAACGGGTGTTTTGACAAAATATTTCCACTTGCTTCATAAAACTATAACTTTATTAAATATTTATATTTCAACTCATGAATCAGAACATCATTCAAATTGTGAAGATCAAAAGGATTCGTATTTCCGGTTGATTTCATTTCACGTAATCCAGGAGTTGATAAATAGTTAAAAACTCCATTTTTTGATTTTCCATATACAATTCCCATTTATCTTCTTTTGCGATGACTTTAAAATCATGTTCTATATGCATAACGATTTGGTATCCTTTTCTGTTCAGGGCTCTTAGAGTCCATATCAGGGGCAGTCCGGTTCCTTCCACTTTCACTTTTGCTTTAAATTCCTTTTTAAAGAAAAACTCACCTTCGCCAGGATCGAATCCAACATGTTCATTTTTAAACAGATGATTTAGCCATCCCTGGAGGACAGCATCCTCGGGAGCCCCCTGGTAGCAATTAATATCAGCAACTATCCACAACTTGTCTACCTCACGAAGAGCAATATTCAGGTCGTGAGTTGAAAGGACCACGGTTTTACTTTTTTCTCCGGCAAGAACTTGTAACAGGTGAAATATCTCATATTTGTTGCTTACATCCAAATAAGCAGTAGGCTCATCCAGCAGTATCAACGGGGTATCCTGTGCCAATGCTCTTGCAATCATTGCCCGTTGACGTTCACCGTCGCTGATTTGCATCACCGCGCGCTGCTCAAGTCCCTGAAGCCCGACTTTGCTGATTGCCTCATGTACCATATACCTGTCTTCTTCAGAAAGAGAGCCAATCCAGTTCGTGTAAGGGAAACGTCCATATGCGACAAGATCAAATACCGACATATTGGGAATCCGAACATTATCAGTAGAAACAAAACTTATCAACCGGGCTTTTTCTTTCGGACTATAGGTTTGTAATCCTTCTCCCTCTACTTGAATATCCCCTGCAAACCAGGGTTGAAACCCGGCAATTGTACGCAACAATGTACTCTTACCAATGCCATTGCTTCCGATCAGGGCAACCATTTCCCCCGGAGCGGCAGACAGGTTGATGTTTTTTAAAATTTCACGTTGCCCTTCACCGGGATGGTCATAACCAACAGAAAGCTCCTTCAGTTCAATATGATAGCTATTCTTTCTCATGACACGGAAACAAATTTTCGGTTTTTCACGATCATCCAAATAATAACAGGGATACCTATTAAGGCGGTCACAGAGTTGATGGGGAGAGTGGTTTGCATGCCGGGGAGCTGAGATACCATATCGCTGAAAAGCATCACAATACTTCCCGTAATGATCACTGCAGGCACCAACACCAGATGATCGGTAGTTTTAAACAGCACCCGGCAAAGATGAGGAACGGCAATCCCAATGAAACCAACAGGCCCGCAAAATGCGGTGATAGTTCCTGCTAACAAACTAGCACTTAAGAAAATAACTACACGGCTCGACTTCACTGACACTCCCAATGAACGAGCATACTCCTCACCCAATAAAAATGCATTCAGATCTTTTATTTTCAGAAAAGCAAGAAGAATGCCTGCACCAATTGAGGGAGCTAACACAGCCAACTGCGATTTGGTGACACTACCAAGACTACCCATAGTCCAGATAACAAATGCTTTCAGCATCGACTCACTGCTGAAATACTGCATTATACTAACAATAGCAGAAACCGCACTGCTAAAAAGAATACCCAAAATCAGAAGAGTCATGATATCATGCACCCGGGTAGAAACAAATAATACAAGCAACATAACCAAAAATGCTCCTCCCCAGGCCACCAGCGCAAGAGACCATGCTCCGGCAGCAGAAAAAATACCATAAGCCAGAACAGAGGAGAATCCAAGAACAAATACAGCTACTCCCAAACTGGCACCGGCACTTATCCCTAAAACATAGGGCCCGGCTAACGGATTACGAAAGACTGTTTGCATCTGCAGCCCGCTTAGTGAAAGAGCCGCACCGGTTAACACGGCTGTGAATGCCTTCGGTAATCTAAACTCCAATACAATAATCCTGGTTGATTCTGTTATATCCAAAGAAGATGAAAAAGCCCGAAAAATCTGCTTAAAAGGAATGATTACAGACCCAAGTAACAAATCGGCCATGAAAAATAAAAAAAACAAAACAATCAATATAAAGAATATTAATCTGACTGACCGTTGCTTATCCCGAACACCCTGCATTACAAAATCTCCTTATAATAATATAATTCACCTTCCACCAATCCCGGATAAAATATCAGAATTAAATCCTGAAGAATCCGCTGTGGATTAACGGTTCCGCTTTCCCAGAAATCATTTCCCCCATGGATACCCATGCGTCCAATGTTGTTATAAATCTTTCCCTGGTTATATACCCTGAATTTTCCAAAGCGTTGATCGGAAGCCATGATCTCTTTTTTCGAGCCCAAATTGCCCATATTTATCCAGTAATCGGCTTCACTAGCCCATGCCAGGGCATTCTCGAATGAAATAATATAACTCTCGTGCGAAGAATTTTTTTTCCCCAGATAGTCTCCACCGGCATCGGCAATCAGATTAGCCAGATATGACTTTCCTCCGGGAACCCACCAACTGTCTCTGTATGGTGAACCAACCATTACCTGAGGTACTTTCACATGATTCCTTCTCGTGTTGGCTTCAACCATGCTTTTTAACCGGTTATACTCTTTTTCTGTGCGATTAAAATAGACTCCGGCTTCTTTCTCTTTCTGGAATAAGGCTCCCACAAATTTGATCCACTCGGTTTTTCCCAGTGGGGACTCCTCCAGGTATTCGCCAATTACTATTGCCGGAATGCCTAACTCTTCCAATTTCCGAACAGGTCCGGTCACGTCACTGTCAACACCATAAACCATCACCAAATCAGGGTCCAACCTGACAATCAGCTCATAGTTCAGTTGCTGTCCATAACCTACGTCCACCACTTCTTCTCTTTTCAGCCGGTCATTCAACGTTGAATTTGAAATATAGCGAAGGCCTGAAACACCCCTTACTGCCTCAATTTCTTCCAAAGCATCAAGAAATGCTATATGTGTTGTGGAAAGACAAACCACCCGTTTTACAGGAATTCTGATGATGCTTTGAGCAGCAAGCGTATCCGGAATACTTCTGTTTCGCTCAACCAAATAATACTCTAAGGAAATCTTCTTCGCTTTTCCCCAGGGATTAAAAACAGTGAGTTTGGTAAAATCCTCATTTCTTTCTATCTGAAAGTTTTGGGCATAATCATTGGCAACAGGATCACTTTCCTGAGGTTGATGTTGATGACATCCGTAAAATAAAAATATTCCTATCGAAATCAGCCAAAAAATTCTCATACTTACCATTTTATTAAGGCATATATGACACTTTCCTGGTAATCATACTCTGCCCGGCCTTTAGTTGCACAAAATATATACCCGGGATATTCCCAGTCAAATCAATCAGAACTTTTTTGTTGTGAATAGGATCCAGGGTTGCGTCAACTTCCTGTCCCAAAAGATTAAAAACATGGATATTTCCCGGTATAAATTCCTGCCCTGTTTCAAAAGCAAACGGACCGTATGCAGGATTAGGATAGATCAATGCTTCACCGGGAAACTTAACAATGGATGTTTCGGAAACAGCCCACTGAACATTACACACCAGCAATTCAAAGACATTTGTTATTGAGAAATTTTCACGAATTGGTGATTGATAGTTGAACCACTCCCCCTGCTGTTTATACCAGAAAAAATTCTCCTGATCATCCTGACGGAGCGATTGATATACCGTTAAGGTATCCTGATCACGCATATTACTCAGTTCGAATCCGACAAAAAAAGTATCTGCAGGCATCACCTGGTCTTGAAAATCGATATAATTCATGGCCTTGGCAGTCAATTGATCTATTTTTACTGTTTTTGAAAAAATTCGTTCACCCGGGAATACTCCACCGTTGTATACATTTACTTTCATTTCGCTCTTATAATCAGGTGTAAACCTCAGCTTTCCTATTCCCATGGCCAGGCCGTGCAGAATGACCTGACCAGAGAAAACATATCGTTCAACAAATTCGGTTATCCCGATACTGTTCGATCCTCCCCAATAACCGGCAAAACGTCCGTTATCTCTCAACAGAATATTTTGATGTTTGTCGGGGCCATCCAGGTGAGAATAAGCAATACAAAGGTTTTCATCTTCGTAAAACCTGTTACCTGAGAGGGTTTGGACATTTTTGTTTAACGGGTCAAGCCAGTATTTTAGTTGTTTGGACGAATCAGTCTGGTATTCCCAGGCGAGGTCGAAACGGGAATAGTAATCCCTCACCGGATTATAACAGGTAGCTGCACCTCCGGTCAGGGTTCCAATCAGCTGTTTTTCAGGGTTAAATAGGGCACCACCGGAAGAACCATCTTCAGTAACTCCCTCATCCCATTCAGCAATTTTCAAAAATCCTGCCGGTGTATAACCTGAGCTAAAATCGGAATAACCGGGAGAGTCCTTGTCTACTGCAATTTTTTTTATATCCCCCAAAGGATGGTGAATGCTCACCGATGAGTCGGGGATCACCTTCCTGTTATCCCAGCCGGCGTAAAAAGCACGGAATTCAGGTGGTGGCATTAAGCTTAACTCTAACAAGGCAAAATCAAGGCTGTCAGATGATGCCAGTAGTTTTGCACCTGAAATGGAATGAACCGGATCACCATCCAGCGGAGCACATAACGGACTTTCATAATTAAATGTAAATATAGCTGTTTCAGCATACTCCTGTTTGTTGATGCAATGAGCAGCTGTAAGAATGTATGGGTTCTGATTTTCAGCTGTATTGTTGATCAATGTCCCGGTACAAACCTCCTTGCTAATTCCATTCAAGTTTCTTTTACTGATGATAATCCGGCAAACTGCATCTTTCACATCTGACCATGCCTCACCTGTCGGACAATTGACATCTATGTTACATAAACCGGCAACGGTTTGCATCGGACGACGTACGTTTTTCAATAGGCCTGTATAATCATGGTTCACCTCTGTAATTACAAAATAGTTACCCCGATTCATCCCCGATGGTATTTCATATTGAACAACAATCTCATCGCCGGCTACCGGTGAAACTGCAAATTTTCCGGACTTCTTATTGTTATTTGAGGTAAATGCCCCCAGGTAATGCCCCTCTGCTTCATTAAACAGAAAAAGCCTGCCTCCTTCAGGAATTTGAAAATTGTCCAAGACCAAACTCAATGAATAGGCCCCGGACGACCGGATCCTGATTTGCCAAATATCATAACCATTGATTTGGTATCTCCATGTTCCGTATTTTTCAGGAGAGATATTTACCTCAAATCCGGAAGCAAACCGGAAAGATTTGAGTCTGTTTTCATCTGAACAAAGTTTTGCTCGCATCAGCAGTTCGTTATTATCCAAAGCTGGCATGACAACTGTTTGGATGTGTGCATTCTTTAATGCAGGAATCTGCATGGGAGTTCCTCCCTGGGACACCTGGCTTAAAGAAATCTCAGCGGCAAACAGTAAAAAAATAAAGGCAATACAAAACCTTAGCATTCATTCATCTTTTCGCCAAAGTTAATATTTAATTCAAAATGAAACGAACACGACAAGTCATGCCACAAACAAGTACAATTAAAATATTTGCGAGTTCCATCTTATACCTTAGAATACAATTATACGGGAGAAGTTCATCGTCAGGGACTAAAAAAAAATCCTCGTGAGATAAAAATTTCCATTATGTTTGCATAAAACCTGGGCTCATTTTCCAGGTAGGGAGCTTCGATTATTGCATAGGTTTATGGAGTTGCATGCTCAGAAATGAAAAAAATACAAAAAAGTAACGATAGCGTTTAATTCATTCGATTCAAATGAAAGTACTTGTAATGTATGCCGACGAGTTCAGCTATCAGCCCGCAGAAAAAAACCTTGAAGAGGCTGAAGAAAGAACAGACGGAGCTTTTTATTCTGATTCAATTATCGCCTTTATCCAGGTGGAGGAAAGTGACGAGCAATATGATGTAAAAAGTCGCGAAAAAAAATTGGTTAATCATTTAAAATGGTCAGCCAGGAAAAACGGGTGTAAAAATATTGTTTTACATTCATTTGCACATCTTTCCAACTCAAAAGCTTCAGCCGGGTTCACGCATGAAGTCCTGAACGAGGCACAAAAGCGGTTGCAAAACGGAGGGTACAAGGCAGCTCAAACTCCATTTGGGTATTTTCTGGACCTCAACATCAAGGCACCCGGTCATTCCCTGGCCCGAATATGGGCAGAGCTTTAGCACCAAACCAACTGGCAGGTTACTTCTCCATTAACCTTCTGACTTCAACCAAATCGTCCCACTTCCCAACATCGCTCCACCAGTCTGAATCATCAAAATAACCAGCAATCAGATGGGATTCTGCCAGCTTCAGGTAGAAATCGGTAATGGAAAAACAACGCTCATCGGGCATTCGTTTAAAAATTCCGGAATCGACAATATGGATACCACTAAAAGCCATATCCATGGCATTATCAAACGCTTCGGGAACGGCTATTTTTGTTTCTCCCGTTTTTATATTTCTCCACCCTACCAGCCTTTTGGTTTCACTAAACCGGAAGTAACGGTTGGTTTTCCGGTTACGGACTACGAGGGTTGCCAGTGCGTGATTATGGACATGACTGTCGATCAGTTTTCTAAGATCCACACTACTCAACACATCGACATTATGGATCAATACCGGTTCATTCCCCGGGAAAAATGGAGCAGCTTTTTTGAGTCCTCCACCCGTATCAAGCAACTGACCAGTTTCATCAGAAATACTTACAGGAATTCCAAAGTCGTGAGCCTTTATAAAATCCTTGATCAAGCCAGAAAAATGATGAACATTAACCACTATTTCCTCAAGATCTAACAGCTGAAGTTTCTCTATGACGTGTTGTAACAGAGGTTTTCCACCAACCTGCACCAAAGCTTTGGGTTTATTCCGGGTTTCTTCTTTCAGACGGGTTCCCAATCCGGCAGCCAGAACCATAGCTTTCATAGTTCCTTACCTTATTCTGTCCATACTTCTTACCAGAACTTCATCCTTTCCGATGGCCCGAATAGCCAGATAATCCAGCACAACAGCCAATAAGGGAAAGATCATTGGCACTTTAAAAACTACCTGGGGCTTATCAAAACCGGAGTACAAAAAATAAACCAGAACACCTGTCAAACCAAGCAAGAGAACGATCACAAAGACCAAAAACCTGATTTGTCTGATCCGCTTTTTATAGAGAAAAATGACCACAAAGTGCAACAGGGTAATTAAAACAATAAAACCCAAAACGGGGATCCCGTTAAACTTCATCTCCTGGTCGCTAAAAATACCTCTTGCATTAAACACGAACCATTCTCCGTTTGAAGCCAGTTCAGCAAAATCAAGCTTTAACAGCAACCCGGTCAATAACGCTGCAAAAAAAACATATAGCGTTTGAATTCGTTGTATCATTTTCGTTTGTTTCCTGCAAAAATAAAAATTATTTTCCTGGCACACCCATATCTTCTTCCAGTTTCCCTAACCTGTTTAATTCATGCGTTTAGTTTGATGCAGATGCAAGGCGCCGGAACCCGCAGGCATAGTTATCTATTTCAAGGGTTTCGCAACGAAGCAGATGCATTGAAATAAACGCACTTGTGAAAAATGTTTTTCGTTCATCTGTATTATAAATCATTTGCAAATAACACTTTACCAATTCAAAAATATTTTTTATGAATTAAACAGGCTAAAATAACTGCACGCCAAACCTCATCAGATAAATATTAATATAAGGTATGTCTTTATTCTCCGATGAACAGGATGGGTTGCCTTCATCTCACTCGTGGCTTAAAGTACTTTCTCTACTTCACCCTGGTTAATATACCATAAGTATCCTTCCACCTTTTCACAACCACATTTTTTCAACATCCCGGCATACCTTTTTACCTGCTTCCTGTATTTCTCTGGTCTCATCAAACCCCACTTATAATCTACCACCACAGCATTCTTCCCATTTATTATCAACCGGTCGGGACGTAAAACGATTTGTCGGTCCAATAAATTTCGCTCGTTTACAATCTGTACTGTTTCACTGAACCAACGGCTGATTACAGGATTTTTCATACTCTGATTCAACTTCGCAGCCACTTCCTGTTTTTCTTCCCTGCTCACTTTCCCTTCTCTAAGTGCTCTTTCGCATGCTGGTTCAATATCGTGTGCTGTTTTGATCCACGATAAGATCTCATGGACAATTTTCCCACTATTTTTTACCGACCTGCCCTGTTCACCCGGAAGGAGAAACTCTTCACTGTTTCTGCGTACCCGGATACGTTTATTAAAATCGCTATGCTGATAAGTGTTGATTGGGAATGCGTCTGATTGATCCTCTTTCTGATCCATAACAGGACACTCGCCATAGGTAAATATGGATTGATCCTCATTCCAGCAGGAAGCAAACTTCTGGTCAACAGCGATCTGATTCAATGCATATTCCAGCATGTCATTAGTTGTTTTCCCGGGAGCAGAATTCACTCCGGATGAATTTTTATCTTTTGGTTTCCGACAGTTAACATACAGCACAGATTTAGCCCGGGTAAAAGCAACATAGATCATATTAAGTGTGTCGATGAAGCTGTTCACTTTCTCCTCATAATAATCTTGTTGAAACAGGGTATTTTCGAGATTTTTTGTAGCCTTAACGGGTAATAGCGGGAAACGGTTAAACGGTTCAGTATCGGGTTCACACCAAAGCAACGGGATCTGATTACCGGTCCAGGTAACATTCCAGTTAAAAAAAGGCAGAATAACAGCATCGAATTCTAATCCTTTTGATTTATGTACGGTAAGCAACCTGACCGAATTCACCTCTTCATTTACGTTGACAGATGTCTTATACCCTTTTTTATTCCACCAGAACAGTAAATTAGAAAGATCATTTGCCAGAGATGATTTCATCTCTGAAGCCTGATCAATAAGTGTTTGTAAAAAGGGCAATTCCGATTTAACCTGGAAGAGTCCGAACAGGCTACAGATTTCTGTCACTGCTTCATCGAGGGAGGTCATCATCACTTTTTGCCTCAGTTGGTTTATTTTTGGGCCAACCTCTTGTTCGTAAACAGCTTCAAAGTTTTCATCGATCAACCACTCCGATGGCTGGTTTATACTTTCATATTCCTGATTAGCTGTACCGGAACCGTCAATTCTTTTCTGTTTCGGTTTAAGCCAGGAAAGCCAGAGATGCAACAATGCAACCTGTTGAATTTTGTTGTCGGGTTCAAGCAACAGGTCAACAACCAGCATAACCAGGTTCACCCCTCTGGAGGCATACAGAAAAAGAGATTCGTTGGAAAGGACACTCAGGTGGTATTTTCTGTTTTCTTCCCGTGTGGCTGCTTCCATGAAGGCTTCCACGATGGGTGCTCCTTCACTGTTCTTCCGGATCAGAATAGCTATATCAGATGCTTCAAATCCATTATCCTGAAGGTATTTAACCTGGTCGACCAACAGGCTGAGTGCCTGTTTATCAAAGTTTTCCTCCGGTAAAAAATGGACCTCGGCACATCCGGATTTAAGCTGTTGTCGGTCACCTGTGTTTTGGATAAATTCTTTATAGACTTTACTAAACCTATCCCGGGAAAAATCGCTGTCGATCTCCTGGAACAAAAATGTTTCAAAGGTTTGTTTCAATGCCCCAAATGCGTGGTTATTAAAATCGATAATAAGGCGACTGCTACGCCAGTTTTGGTTAAGGGGTACTGATGTTATAGGATAGTGAGGAAAATCAGTTTCAATTTGGGTTGCCAGGATATTCCAGTCGCTGTTTCTCCACCTGTAGATCGATTGTTTTACATCACCAACCAGCAAAGCGGAATACCCACCTGCCAGGGCATTGGCAATGAGTGGTTTAAAATTCCCCCATTGCAATGAGGATGTATCCTGGAATTCGTCAAGCATGAAGTAGTTGAAACGGGTGCCTATTTTTTCATAAATAAATGGAGCATCACTATCACCAATAATCTTGCTCAGCAGCAGATTTGAATCGGAAAGCTGTAAAATTTCCTTTTCCAGCAGGAGATTTCTGACTTCATCTTTCAAGTCGGTGATAATCCCGAGGGTACGCAACTGTTTTCGAACCTCATGAGCTGTTTGGTAGCGTACATTATTCAGGTGGAAAAAGGATACAATTTCTTCCAGCAAAGGTTTCAATGTTGCGTCAACTACCTGGTGAACCCGATCTCTTTTTTTATTGTTTTTATTATACCAGGCCTCTACATTTTCTGCATAAGCAAGAATTTTATCGGAAATTTTAGGCATTTCTCCATCAGCCATTTTATAAAAAAAAGCACCAATACCGCGGCTTTTCCCTGAGAAGTCATCCATATCCAAATCATTTTTCCGGATGATTTCAACAGCTTCCCGGCCTCTCTTTTTCAGGGTATTCTCAAACCAGGCTATCAGTTGATCGAGTTCGCCCCGAAAGGATCCCAGACTTTCACGTGTATATGGATTGTTTTCAACCTGGTCAGGAAAAAAAAGCTGGAATTTTTCTCTGAACAGTTCTTTTCCTAAAGCTTTAATATCTTCTTCGATGCGCTGGCTTCGGTTTTCACGAATTTTTTCATCGCTGAATTTCACCAGCCATTTGCGAATTTGCTTGTCTGTGTCCACCTTAGCCAATAACCGGTCCGTTGCCTCTTCCAGGATCAGATCATCGTCGAGTCCGATGGCAAAGTGTGGAGAAATTCCCATCTCCCGGTTAAATGCCTGGATGACACGTTGGGTAAATGTATCGATCGTACTGATCGAAAAACGGTTATAGTCGTGTAATATATTTTTCAGTGTCTGCCTGGCTCTCTCCCTGACTTTTTCTTCTGAAAGAGGTATTGCTTTTAGTATGGGGGATAAATATTTCGAGTCTTTATTTCCGGCAAGCAGGTATAACTGCTCGAGTATCCGGCTTTTCATTTCGTTGGTAGCTTTATTGGTAAAAGTCACCGCCAGCACACCCCGATAGCTTAAGGGGTTCCTGATCAGAATTTTCAGATATTCAACGACCAGTTGAAAAGTTTTCCCCGAACCTGCAGAAGCCTTATAAACAGTTAACATACGAAATATTCAAATAGAGATAAAAAAATAGCACAGCCAGGGCACGGAACACATTAGAAACCAGCGCCATGAGAAACATTAAAATGGGTTTCAATTTTAAAATTTTTTGAAACGTTATACTGTAAAAACAAACTGGATCCGTGTATATCAAAATTGTTCAGTCCCTGATTTGGAAAAGGTGCAGAAAGGGCAGATTGGGCACGGAAGCTATAGCCGCCAAATGAAAAACGATCATTTAACCGGTAGGTGGAACCGCTGGTTATCATTTCATTTCGCAGGAAAGGAGATCCGGTTAACCTAAAATAACCAGAATTCCAACGATCTGCCGACCAATCGTTTGATGACACAGAGTAGGTCCATCTCCTGAATAATTCGCTGTTCAAATCAAAATCCGGCAGTTTAGGCAGGTCGGGTTGGATGCCGGTGAGCAGAGAACCTGACAATAACTGATGATACAAGACTTGCCGCTCAGCAGCCATCCTTACTGAATCTTTCTCCGGCATCAGGGGCAGAAGCGATTCCTGGGCAAAAGAGTGCAAATTGGTGATTACAAAAGCAATGATGAACAAACCCTTTCTCATTCCATGATCCTTTTAAAAAGATGAGTTAAAAATAAGCAATATTCAGTAATAAAACGAGTATCAGATCAATTGGCTAGGTCTCAGCTGAGTTTTTCAGGACGGTCTTGATTTTTTAAATTTTGTGCGGTTTGCTGTATCAACTTCCAGGTTTTTTCCACATGATCCTCTTCGGTATGCGTTTGCGCGACGCACAACCGCAGTACCACCTGATTGTTCAATTTTGTATGTGTAAAAAAGGCTTTCCCTGAATTATGAACAGCGTGCATAAGTCTCATATTAAAATCATTATTCGATTTATGGCGAAAGCAAACCAGGTTTAGTGGCGGGTTCAGCACCAGTTCGAAGTCAGCGTCATGTTTTACCCATTGTGCAAAATTTTGGGCTATTTGCACATGTTTTCTCACATGGAACTGCAAACCTTCTACACCATAATGTCTGATCACAAACCAAAGTTTCAGAGAGCGAAATCTGCGTCCCAGTTGGATATGCCAGTCGCGGTAATCAAATACCTCTCCCGTTTCAGAAGCTTTATTTCTCAGGTATTCCGGGAGAATAGAAAATGTATGGATCAGTTCTTTCCGGTTAGCTACCCAAAACACGTCGCAGTCGAAATTTGTAAACATCCATTTATGCGGATTAAATGTATAGCTATCGGCCAGTTCAACACCATCTTTCAGGTATCTGAATTCTGGGCAGAGCATTGCTGTTCCTGCCATAGCTGCATCAACATGAAGCCAGCAATTCTCTCTCCGACAAATTTCTCCAATTTCACGAACCGGGTCCATGGCATTGGATGATGTTGTTCCAATGGTAGCACAAACAAAGAAAGGCAGAAATCCATCATTTCTGTCCATTTGGATTTGTCTTTCAAGAAGCTCCGGCTTCATGGCAAAAAGTTCATCTACCTCGATCAGGCGTAGATTTTCACTACCGATGCCTGCTATTTTCACTGCTTTTTCAAGGGAAGAGTGTGTTTGTGTGGAAATATAAGCAACCAATTTTTGTCGAACGCCCGATTTGTTCGATTCAAATTTTGTTGCCCTTTCGCGGGCTGCAATAAGGGCTGTAAGAGCTGAAGTAGAAGCAGTATCCTGAATTACCCCCCCTCCGGTAGATGTCGACTTAAATTTTTCCGGCATATCCATCATCTCAACCAGCCAGTCAAGCATCCGTGTTTCGAGCTCCGTGGCTGCCGGACTGGTAGCCCAGATCATTCCCTGAACGCCAAGTCCCGACGACACCAGATCTCCTAAAATGGAAGGAAATGAAGCATTCGAGGGAAAATAAGCGAAAAAATTTGGCGACTGCCAATGGGTTATTCCCGGTAGGATGATTTCATTTAAATCATTCAACATAGAATCAAACGACTCTCCTTTTTGTGGAGGTGCTATGGGCAAAGCAGCCTGGATCGATCCAGGCTCAACCTGGGAAAGCACCGGATACTTTTCAATATGCTCATAATAATCAGCAATCCAGTCAATAATTTTTTTCCCCTCTTCCCTAAACCGGGAAGGAGAAAGATGATAATTTGTCATGTTATTTGCGTTAGTATTTTCGTAATCACCACACCTATCTGTTCTAAACCATCTAAAAGAAGCAAAGGTATGCTTCTAACGGAAGAAATTCAGCAATTCTGCTGTCAATATTTTATTATAAATCCATTGAACTGGTCGAGAGAGGGCATTTGCATTTTGATGACTTGCTTCACCCTGGCTAAAACAGGTCCTCTGGCAAGCAACTCAAAAAACAACTCCAGCTGATTCGATTTACCCTGAGCCATGATTTGCACACTGCCATCACTCGTGTTTTTCACCCATCCGGTAATACCCAATTCTATTGCCTTCTCCCTGACGAAATAACGAAAACAGACTCCCTGAACTCTTCCTTCTACTCTAATTTCGTATTGAACCATCAGTCCTTTTTGAATTGAGCTACAATTTCGGGTTGAACGAGAGCCCAAACAGAATATACGCCTACCGCCGTTCCAACCGGAAAATGAATCAGGTCAATCACAGAAATAACCAGAGTTAGAACCCTGGCCCATTCTTTTCTTCTAAATAAACCAATACCGGCAATAATACCCGGAATACTCACCAGCAGAATAAAAACAATCAACACTTTGGCCAAAATAGACAAAACGAATTGAGCCTGTTGATCATTCGAAAAATCCCCCACAAAAATCAGCATCACACAAAGAAAAAAACCCAGTAAAATCCCCAAGATGCTCATCCCAATATGGAGAGCTGCTACAACATTGATATGTTTTTCCATGATCTGAATAATTTTAATGGCAATAAAATTACAAAATTCAGCAGTACAAAAAAAATTCCGAAGATAGGCTTAACTCAAAACAAATCCTTTCCAGCCGGGTTTATATTATGGAAGTATTCAGGAAAGATGTAATTTTGCAATTGAAATGAAGGAATAAACAAGCAGAATCAAAATGAATGACGAATTGCATATGACGAATGATGAATGACAGATTCGTTCTGTCGAAACGAGCATGCGTATTCTGTGAAACACTGCTAAAATAAACGATGGAGTGAGACAAAAAACACATACGAGTTTCCTGTACTCTGAAGATGCAACAGGATTCATTTTTCATTCAGCTAAAATACAACACATTACAACAAATTTAATGATATGGATGGATTCAAGGTTATTTTATTGGCTATAGCGCTGCTTGCAATCGCCATGTTAGGACTTGCAACGCAGATATTACTTAAGAAGGGAGGAAAATTCCCCAACACGCATGTGAGTGGGAACAAAAGTTTAAAAAGCCAGGGAATATCATGTGCACAAACACAGGACAGGATGGAGCGTTCCCGTGTGACACGTAAAATTGATTACAGCAAAGTAAGAATTGACAAGTCCGGCAAAGCTGACAAATAAGGAAACCGGGTTACTCAACCGATGATCCTGTTCATTTTTTCAGGTGATTTATAAATTTTTCAGACATATAAACCTGATTTGAACCCTCTTCATCCGCAAAGATAAAGTACACCTCAATTCCCGGAATATTTTGTGAAACTTCAATTGATTTTTCGAGCCCTAACACCATAAACGCGGTAGCAAAAGCATCGGCATCCATGCAGTTATCAGCCAGTACGGTAGCGCTAAGCAGGCTGTGTTGAACGGGGTATCCCGATTGAGGGTCGATTGTGTGTGCATATTTTTTTCCATCCTCTTCATAAAAATTCCTGTAATTGCCAGAGGTTGCCAGAGCCTTTTCCGGAAGCATCACCCTGGCCTGAATATCTGTGGAAGTAAAAAATGCCATTTCGTTGGGTTGGTTGATGCCAATGGTCCAGACACGACCTTTTTCATTCTTTCCCCTGGCCACCACTTCTCCTCCTATTTCCACCATATAATTATCACATCCCTTTTGTGCCAGTAATTGGGCGATCAGGTCACAGGTATAACCTTTGGCAATGGCACTCATGTCGAGCTTCATGTACTGATTTTCTTTCACTACCCTACCCTCTTTCACCTGGATTTTTCGATATCCGGTTATTCTCCTCAGACTGTCAATGATCTCCGGAGTCATGACCCGGCGCCGTTCAGGCCCAAATCCCCAGGCGTTGACCATCGGACCCGCAGTGATATCAAAAGCGCCACCGGTAATTTCAGAAATTTCCATCGACCGGTAAAAACAATGCCAAAACAGAGAATCAGGTTCCACCAGTTGATTGTTATTAATCATCGATATCACAGAGCAGGAATCAAAAGTGGAAAAAATCCGGTTTAATTCCATGAGCCTGTCATTTATTATGGATTGAAAATCCTTTCCGGCAGGACTTTCATATACTATATGGTATACCGTGCCATAAACGTAACCTTCATTATAAATGTATTGTGGCTTGTGCTGACAGGCAGATAACCCAATACTTAATAGCAAAATATAAAATAAATTTACTCTCATTCCTGCTGAAATAATTACAGGCCGAAATTACAAAAATGATTATATCTTGCTACCCTGACGTGAAACTCAAGTTAAAAGAAAAATTCTATTTATGAAAAATGTCAGGGATATGTCATTTCAATAAAAATCATACTAATCCTGGCTTTCTCCACCATAATGATACACTCCCTCATATTCAAACAGTTCAGAATCATAGTCGGTGCTCGTCACTCTGTACTGAACCGAATCGAGACCTTCAACCTGCAAAGCTTTCAAATTAAATGAAACAAAGGCAGAATAGGGCAAATCTTCCAGATCACCATTGTCGTTGTGACGCAACTCCAGTTCAATGGGCTGATCATCGGAGGTGAGCATACCGGGTTCTTTTACCAGATTGATATAATGAACTTCATATCTCCCCCAATACTTGATCTCAAAATTTAACAGGCTGTCAGTTTGCCATACCTTTTTAACATTCACCGGATCATGACCAATACTGTCCTGGTTTTCTTCCGTAAGATCAAGTATCCCCTTTAATAATATTTTTTTTACGGAATTAACCCGGACAAAATAATTTTCCTGATCTTCCCCATTCGCAGAATCGTCATCAAGAATGGTAAAATTGAGCAATATGCGATCGCCTGTCTTTAACCGTGACTGCGGATCACTTGTTCCGTAATAATACCAGGGCAGATGGTAACCCGAAGCTACAGGTACCAAAATATTCCCATTATCCATATGTATCCGGTAATCAACCGGATCGGAACTTACCTGATCTATCATGCCAAATCCAATCCACATATCACCCAGTGAATAGCCGTCATCGTCATCTAAACAACTGGTTACTACCAACATGAATCCAAACAATAAAATAAATAAATAACTCTTTTTCATGAATAATAAAATTTAAAATATTGAAATTCTATTCATTTCAATCTAATGATTTGTATTCTTTGGCGTAAGATGAAACTCTCAAATTTTTCTCCTACTTGAATATCCCCGTTCTTAACGGGATTTCTTCAAATCATTCCTTCCTTGTTAAATGATACTTTCTATGCATAAGACTGAACCTGTTGGCGGCAGGTTGCGTAAAAAAAAAATATTTTCCTGACAAAATGTAGCCTAAATTTTATGGCACAGGAGTTGTATCAACAAATTCACATATTTAAATATTTAAATATTTTGAAGAAAATGAAAAAAATTGAATCTTTGCAGGAATTAAAAAAAGAGACAACCTTGAACGAAAGTGTTTGGTTGTTGTTATATAAACAAGGATCCGATCGAAGTGATTGTGCCTTTAACAATCTCAAAAAGGCAGAGCAAGAGATTGAATGGAAAGAAAAAAAAGATGTTCTTTGTACGGCTGATGTAAATGAAGTAAGAGACATTCATATTGTATATGGGATAACTACTGTTCCTTCTCTGCTTCATTTTGAAAAGGGGGAAATCCAAAACATTGTAAAAGGGTGTCATAATCAGGAACAGCTAAAGGTTATTTTTGACAAATCGTCAGTAGCTATTTCGTTGAACAGGGAAGCCGGAGTTCGGAGAAATGTAACGGTATACACCACGCCCACCTGTACATGGTGCAATACCATAAAAAGGCATTTTCGTGAAAACGGTATAACATATCGAGAAGTGGATGTATCGCGCGACCAGAAAGCGGCTGAGGAGATGGTTCGCAGAAGTGGTCAACAGGGGGTTCCACAGACTGAAATTAATGGAGAAATGATTGTTGGGTTTGACAAACCAAAAATTGACAGGTTATTAGGAATTAATTAAAAATCAATAGAAACATGAAAAATTTATTATTTATTATTTCAATTGCGGTAATAACGCTTCAAAGCTGCAACGCAAAACAGACAAACCAGGACGAAAGCGCTGGCAACACCGGTACGGTCGACGCGACGATATCGATGGAAAAATCCGGGGCAGAGCAGGGAGCAATTAAACTCACTAAAGAAAAATTTTTACAAGAGATATGGGATTATGAAAACTCACCAAAAGAGTGGAAATTCAAGGGAGATAAGCCTGTTATCATTGATTTTTATGCAGACTGGTGTGGTCCATGTAAAATAGCCTCTCCTATTCTTGACCAGATAGCAAAAGAGTATTCAGGAAAAATCAAGGTTTACAAAGTGGATACCGAGGTGGAACGTGAGTTAGCTGCAGTTTTTGGCATTCGCGGTATTCCGGCATTTTTTTACATCCCATTACAAGGGAATCCGGTACCAACATCAGGTATTGCCCGGTCTAATGAACAGACCAAACAGATGTTTGTAGACAATATCAATAAATATTTGTTAACTTCAAATTAGTGTTAAACGTTACAAGAATGTTAAAAATGAAAGAGTTACAACCAATCAACCAGCATGTATTGCTGGAGCTGACGGAAGATTCAGCAGAGCAAAGAACCGCTTCCGGGATCATCATCCCCGAATCTGCAAAAGAGAAACAGGAAGTGGCAAAAGTTGTTGCGTTAAGCAACATGGAAAATGCAGAAATTGCACCTGGTGATCAGGTTCTTTACAAAAGATTCTCAGGAACAGAAATCGATTTCGATGGCAAAAAGTACCTGTTGGTACCCTATGCTGACATCCTGTCAAAAGTTGTAGAAACCGAAACCATCTAACTTATCTGTTTTTTCTGGTGTTTTAGCTCAGAATTTTACCCATTCTGCCAAAAACGTTTTAGAAATCGACATAGAAGCCGGGAGTTTTTACCCCGGCTTTTATTTTTCCCGGCTCAACGGGCTGAAGTCTGCAGAAGAATTCGAATCATCTCTTCCGGAGTGACCAGTTGTTGTACACCTGTACTCATGTTTTTCAGGGTAAACTTTTGAGCAGTCATTTCCGATTCCCCGGCCAGAGCAACAAATGGAATTTCTTTTTTGTTGGCATAATTCAGCTGCTTTTTCATTTTTGCATTCTCAGGATAAATCTCTGCATTGATCCCCTCTCTCCGTATTCTTTCAAGAACAGGCAAACAATAGGCTTCTTCCCTTTCTCCAAAATTAACAAACAAAACGCGTGTAATTTCAGGATATTCCTGCGGGAACAAGTTCAGGTGTTCCAACACATCATAGATACGCTCTGCACCAAAAGAGACACCAACACCGGAAATATCCGGCAAACCAAAAATACCGGTAAGATCATCGTATCGTCCTCCACCACAGATACTTCCCATTTTCATATCGGTGGTTTTTACTTCAATAATTGCCCCTGTATAGTAATTCAGGCCGCGAGCCAGAGTGAGATCCAATTCTACGCTGATGCTGAGATCCATGGCATCCAGGTACCGTAGAATTGTTTTTGTCTCTTCCAAACCGTTCATCCCTGTTACCGACTGAGATAAAATCTCTTCCAAACGGCTCAATATCTCTGAAGTAGTTCCCTTCAGAGCCAATACCGGTTGTAATTTTTGAATGGCTTCTGCAGGTATACCTTTACCTGCCAATTCTGCATTCACATGGTCCAATCCAATTTTTTCCAACTTGTCAATCGCCACCGTGATATCTGTCAGATGTTCCCGCTGACCGATCAGTTCAGCTATGCCGGCAAGTATTTTTCTATTGTTCAGTTTAACAACGGTATTTAACTTTAACCGTTTAAAAATATCATCAATAATCTGAATTAATTCAGCCTCATTCAACAAACTGTTGCTGCCGATGACATCCACATCACATTGAAAAAATTCCCGGTAACGGCCTTTTTGAGGCCTGTCGGCCCGCCAAACCGGTTGAATCTGATAACGGCGGAATGGAAAAACAATGTCATTCCTGTATTGAACAACGTAACGGGCAAACGGGACGGTCAAATCATAGCGCAATCCCTTTTCTGAAAGCTGAGATGTAAGCTTAACAGAATCTTTTTCACGGAGCAAATCATCTGATGCCCGTGATAAGTAATCGCCTGAGTTCAAAATTTTAAACAGTAATTTATCTCCTTCCTCGCCATACTTCCCCATCAGCGTGGATAGATTTTCCATAGCCGGAGTTTCTATGGGCTGGAAGCCATATAACCTGAATACCTGCTTTATTGTATCAAAAATATAGTTCCGTTTCACCACTTCCGCTGGTGAAAAATCGCGTGTTCCTTTCGGGATAGTTGGTTTTTCCGCCATAATTTCATTTTTTCAAACCACAAAAATAAGGAATTAATATGAGTTTAATGATTTCATCATCCCTCCAGAAAGAAATCATCCCGTTCATCCAACCATCTACTCCAGTCCCGAATATCACCCCATTGGATGAAACATTTTCTTTGTACTATCTTTTGAGCCTTCGCCATAAATAAAATAAACAACCGGATATACCTTACCAGATCACATCAAAATGTCGGATTGTCAATAAATTAGGCACAAATCACCTCAATACAGAAAATGTAACATGAAACAACCCTGTCGATTCTCGACACATACAACCCCGATTATTATCAAATGAATAATGTTATATATTTGCCAGATATACAAAACATCCGATAAATCTCACTCGAATGCATATCAATAAAAAAGAAGCCAGGTATTCCAGAATTTACACCCAGCTAGCGGGTCTGGTTCAAAAAAGCAATAGTGTTACAGCACATATGGCCACCATTATTGCAGTATTACACCACAAAATGGATTCTTTTTTCTGGACAGGTTTTTATGTCATGGAAAATGGAGAATTGACCGTTTTAATGTACCAGGGGCCTCTTGCTTGTCAGGTACTGGAAAAAAACAAAGGGGTTTGTTGGGCCGCTTACGCGACTAAACAGACAGTTATTGTGGAAGATGTTCACCTTTTCCCCGGGCATATTGCCTGTAACTCAAAATCCAACTCCGAAATTGTAATCCCTGTTAAAAACAGACAGGGAACCATTATTGGAGTGTTGGATGTAGACAGCAAAGAAAAAGGAGCATTTGATGAAACAGATGCCAGATGGCTGGAGAAAATCCTGACACTGATCGGGCCCGGGAGTAATTTCATTTTTCAGGATGAAGAACAGTAAATTCGCAGGTATTATTTTGACTGATTATAAATTTCCAAAAAAAACAAAACCTTCCCCAACGATCAAAGAATATCAAATTGAAACAATTATTTTTAAAAATTTTTATAATTGTAAATTTAAGCCACATAAAAATGACAAATTCAAAGAATGCCGTCAAGTTCTATAGCGGGGAACAGATACCGCTGGAACTGCACAAAGTACGTATCGTACAGAAATTATTTCTCAAACCGATTGAAGAGAGGAAGGCTGCCATGGAGAATGCAGGTTATAATACCTTTCTGCTGAACACGAAAGACATCTTTCTGGACATGCTCACGGATTCAGGCACCAATGCCATGAGTGACAACCAGGTTTCCTCGATGTTGCAGGCCGATGATGCTTACGCCGGTTCGCAAAGTTTTTATCGTATGGAGCAGGCTCTTCGCGATGTTTTCGGGAAACACTACGTATTACCTGCTCACCAGGGGCGGGCTGCTGAAAATATCGTGTCCCGGGCTTTTATCAAGAAGGGCGATGTTATACCCATGAATTACCATTTCACAACAACCAAAGAGCATATGGAGCTGAACGGTGGAAAGGTATTGGAAATCTATGGTGATGATGCGCTGGAGATTAAAAGCAACAAACCTTTCAAAGGGAATATAGATATTCAAAAATTAAATGCAGTTTTCGAGAAATACGGCAAAGAGCAGGTGGCATTCGTTCGCATGGAAGCTTCCACCAACCTGATTGGTGGTCAGCCATTCTCCATGCAGAATATGCGTGATGTGAAAAAAGTATGCGTTGAAAACGATACCATGATGGTATTGGATGCCAGTCTGATTGGAGAAAATGCCTACTTCATCAAACAGCGGGAGGAAGAATTTAAAGATGCCGACATCAAAGACATTTTGCTGGAGATGTGCAGCTATGCTGACCTGATCTATTTTTCCAGCCGTAAAGTTAGTTCCACCCGCGGCGGAGGCATTGTCACCAACAGCAAGGAACTGTACATGAAAATGCGTGATCTGTTGGTGCTTTTCGAAGGTTTTCTCACATACGGAGGTATGTCTGTTCGCGAAATTGAAGCAATGGCTGTAGGTATCAACGAGACTTGCGATGAAACCGTGATCAGCCAGTCGCCCTCCTTTATTGCCTATGCCGTGAACCAGCTCGACCAGGCCGGGATACCGGTAATCACTCCTCCCGGAGCTTTAGGATGCCATATCGATGCCCGGGGTTTCTTACCTCACATTCCTCAGCAGGATTATCCGGCAGGAGCACTGGCTACAGCACTTTTTATTGTTTCAGGAATCAGGGGAATGGAACGCGGAACTATTTCCAGCGTCCGCGACGAAAACGGCAATGACATCCTTGCCGATGTGGAATTGCTTCGCCTGGCATTCCCGCGCCGCGTATTCACCCTCTCGCAAACAATGTATGTGGTTGACCGGGTGAAATGGCTCTACGATAACCGGAATCTGGTGGGCGGCCTCGAATGGACTGAAGAACCCCCGCTGCTGCGCTTCTTCATGGGACGGTTGAAACCCAAAACCAACTGGCCGGAAAAACTCGTGGCAAAATTCAGAAAAGATTTCGGAGAGTCACTGTAAAAAAAGCGAAACACTGAGAGACTGTTTTAATTTTGTTTTTTAGAAATATTTTGATCTGTTTTTTGCTCAGACAAGGCAAAATTGACGCGAATAGTCATAGCTATTGAAGCAAATTTTGCAGCAGTATGAGTGAAAAAAACGCAAAATAAAATAAATGGATAAATTAAAACAGTCTCTTAGATAACACTTTTATGGCCGGTTTTTTGCTGAAAATCAAATGGAATCAGGAATAATTACCGGTTCAGTTTATTTTCGTTTCGTTACAACTGAAATTCTGCTTATTTTTGAAATTTTGGACGGTGGAGAAACAGTATCCTTCTTAAAAAAAGGGATTGTACTTTACGAAATGACAATTTTTTAAAAAATACCTTATGAAGAAATTACTATCAATCCTTCTGATAGTTCTGATGGCCTTTGTCCTTCAGGCACAAAACGGGCAACAAATTACCCTGGAAGATATTTTCACCAAGGGCACTTTCCGTGCCGAAACCGTCAGGGGATTGCACTCCATGAACGACGGAGAGCACTACACTACCCTGGAAGGCAATACAAAAATTGTTAAAAACAGTTACAAAACCGGAGAGGTGGTGGATATCCTTTTTGACCTGGAAAAAATTGACCGGGCTCCCCTTGCATCCTTATCTGATTACACATTCAGCGAAGATGAAACTAAAATCCTGCTCACTACCGATGAGAAACCCATTTACCGCCATTCCTACACCGCACAATATTATATTTGGAATGCAGTAACCGAAGAGTTGATCCCGCTATCGGATAAAGGGGCACAACAACTGGCCACCTTTTCCCCCGACGGCGACCGTGTGGCCTTTGTACGCGACAATAACCTGTTCATCAAAAACCTGAAGTTCGGCAGCGAAAGCCAGATTACTTTCGACGGCAAAAAGAACGAGGTCATCAATGGAGCACCCGACTGGGTTTATGAGGAAGAATTCGGTTTCAACAAGGCATTCTGGTGGTCCCCCGACAGTAAATTCCTGGCATTCATACGTTTTGATGAAACCGAGGTGGCAGAATTCAGTATGACCCTGTATGCAGGAGAAAGTCCGACAATGGAGCAAAATAAACTCTACCCGGGAAAGGAAACCTTCAAATATCCTAAAGCCGGTGAAAAAAACTCCACCGTTTCAGTTAAGAGTTATGAATTGTACTCCCGGCTCACCATTGACGTACAGATTGGCGACAATACCGACATCTATATTCCCCGGCTCAACTGGACACCCGACTCCAAAGACCTGGTGGTAATGCGCATGAACCGACGGCAAAATCAGCTCGATATCTTGTATACCAATCCGTTTACCGGAGAATCCCGACCTATTCTTACCGAAAAAAATAGCCGGTATATCGATGAAGATTTTTTGGATGCATTCACCTATCTTGACGACGGCAGGTTTATCGTGAAAAGTGAACGGAACGGCTGGTCACACCTCTATTTGTACGACCGGCTGGGATTTGAGCTGGGACAGCTGACCAAAGGAAAATTTGATGTAACCCAATTCTATGGCTACGATCCCTTACAGAAAATCTTCTACTACCAGGCAGCGGCGGAATCGCCTCTCCGGAGGGAGGTTTACTTCGTAAGTGAAGACGGGAAAAAGCAGGGGAAAATTTCCACCCTGGCAGGTACAAACCGTGCAGAATTCAGTAAAAATTTCAATTATTACGTCAACTACTACAGCAGCAACAAAACACCCACCCTGGTTACGCTTCACGACAAAAAAAATAAGCTCATCCGTGTTTTGCAGGATAACACACTGCTGAAAAACAGATTGCAGACCTTCCATTTGCCACAAAAAGAATTCTTCACGTTCACCACGGCGGAAGGGATTGACCTGAATGGATACATGATTCAACCAGTGAAATTTGATGATTCAAAAAAATATCCTGTTCTATTAACCCAGTACAGCGGGCCTAACTCCCAGAGTGTTTCAGACTCGTGGAAAAACACGGGTTGGGAGGACTACCTGGCACAGGAGGGTTTCCTGGTGGTTTCGGTCGATCCGCGGGGGACTGCTGCAAGGGGGGAAGATTTCCGGAAAGTTACTTACATGCAACTGGGCAAATACGAATCGGACGATATGGTGGAAACAGCGAAATACCTGGCCTCCCTGCCCTATGTGGATGCAGATAATATTGCCATTTTCGGATGGAGCTACGGTGGATTTATGACGCTGCTGTCGATGGAGAAAGGAGGCGAACTTTTTAAAGCAGGTATTGCTGTGGCACCGGTCACCAACTGGCGGTTTTATGATACAATCTACACCGAACGGTTCATGAGCACACCCCGTGAAAATCCGGAAGGTTATGATGACAACTCGCCACTTTCCCACGCCGGGAACATCATTGGACGGCTGCTGATCGTACACGGCTCGGCCGACGACAATGTGCATGCACAAAATACTTATGAGTTTACCGAAAAGCTGGTGCAGGCAGGTATTCAGTTCGATATGGCCATCTACACCAACCGGAACCACAATATTCGCGGAGGAAATACAACCATGCACCTGTATACCAGAATGACCAATTTCTTAAAAGAGCAGCTGCAGTAATTCAAATCAATACCGGAGGTGCCGCTGTACTGACCGGTATTATTGAATCCCCACTGATCGGTAAAAAAGCTGTCATTTGATGCTGACAGATCATGGTATAAAAATTCAGGCTTTCAGTTCAAGATTACCGGAAGAAAGCCTGGCTTTTAAAATGGGTCGAATCGGGGGGAGTAATAACCTCTCCCTCTGCGACCAGTTGCTTTACATCTGTAGGTTCATCAGCCCCGTTTTCGTAGTACTCAATGGTAATCTCACCCGGTTCAAAAGCAATTCTCAGGTCGTTCGGATTTCCACTTTCCGTTACGGTAAAAACCTGCGTGCGTGCCATATCATCATATTCATTAACCGTCCAGTTTTCAGGAGCAGGCAGACTCCTGTAATACCATACGCCCCCCTTGAGTATAACTTTTAAACTTGTCCCTTCCGGCAATTCAGCTTTCATAGAATGAAAAATCATCACCCCATTGCTGTCTTTAGCCTTTATGTCAGTAACTCCTTTTGCCAGGATATTAGTTCCATGGCTGCCGGTTTCGGGGTAGGTAATAAACGTTTTGGGTTCGAAACGGGTTTCATCCATAAATTGTTGCACATAGCTTTCAAATTCGGGTATGACCGCATCCTCCATTTTGAGTTCGTTGTACTTTATCTCCAGGTTTTGGCGTATACGGTTTCTGTTCACCAGTCGGGCATTATCGATCAACTGCGAGCCCAGTAAAGGGTTGTCCAGTATTCCGTCGGTGCGAATATCGGCGATGATGCCTGCCATCAACTCCGACATGGCTGCTGTGGAGAGATGTCCCTGTAAAATGGCTGAAACGGCCAGCAGGACACCATTGCTGGTCAGATTTAATGATTCGGATGTTGCATGATCCGGCAGTTCCAGGTCAAATATGGCCAGGACTTCCTGCTGTGCCTGGGTTTTTGCCGCGGCGAAGGAGAGGCCCTGCTCCCGTACCAGGTACTCCACCCGGCTTCTTTCCAGGTGTGTCAGCACATTTACATTGGCCAAGCTCACCTGAGAGATATCTGCCAAAGCATATAAGGTCAGCTGACCCGGTGATGATTTGCCGCTTACCTCATTAAAATAGTATCCGTCTGCTTTCAGTTGCACAAAGTTGGATATCAACTCGACCTGCTTCTGTTCAAAGCTGCCTGAGTTATCCAGAACCGTAGTGAAATAGCTTCGCCCGGTCTGGTTCAATCCGGGATCCAGCTCAGATATGGCCACCGATGAACCGCTGATAAACGGCCCTTTTTGAACATAACCGCTGAAGGTCTCCTTTTTTACAGGTTGTTCCACAGGATCATCCGTAATGCTGCAGGATACAAATCCCAGGGATAAGACCAATGTGATAAGAAAAAAAATTTTTGTTTTCATGATGTTATGATTTTTTAATTTCTAATTCAATATTGGTTCTCCTGATTATTTAAACAAATTCAAAGTAAAGATAAAACAAACTAAAGTTATAATCAAGCCAAAAAAGTTAAATTGTATTTAAAATCTAAGATACTATTTTTTATTTCAATTTTTTTGTTTTTGACCCTGAATGGTAAAAACCGGGCGGCTTGCCATGACTTCCGGTGCTCTTTGTACCTTTGAACAGAATGCTTTTTGTCAAAAAAAAAGATTCAACCGAAAATTTGTCAGTCATTCCGATATGGCAGATTTTTTGTTATGGTATAACCCGAATCTGAAATAAAAATGACAATTCATGCTACAAACAAGCAAAAAAAATTTAAATTTGGTTTGGATATGATAAATTTGACAAAAAGTTCGAACCCTGCATTAAGCGAAAAGGTGTTTCAAAAAGAATATACTGTCTCCACTTCGGAGGTGATGACCATTAACGGCACGATTAACAAAACGGCTTTATCGCTATTGCTTGTTATTGCAGCGGCGTTGTTCACCTGGAATAAATTTTTTCATGCCGTCACTCCGGAGGCGGGCATGTCGGCTGTAATGCCATGGCTGGCCATTGGCGGCATCGGCGGTTTCATCACAGCGCTGGTAACGGTTTTTCGCCCCAAAAGTGCAGCCATCTCCACCCCCATTTATGCTGTACTTGAAGGAATGTTGCTGGGTGGGCTATCAGCTATTATGGAAGCAAACTACGAAGGCGTAGTTATCCGTGCTGTCGCCCTCACCCTGGCCGTGTTTGCTGCCATGCTGTTTTTATACCGCTCAAACATCATTAAGGTTACCAAAAAATTCATGCTGGGTGTTATGGCTGCCACTGCAGGCATTGCGTTGGTTTACCTGGTAAGTTTTATTGCCGGTCTGTTTGGTACACAGATGGGATTTCTTCACGGGAACAGCAATTTAAGTATCGGGATTAGTCTGGTTGTGGTTGTGGTGGCTGCCCTGAACCTGGTTCTCGACTTTAACTTCATCGAACGGACAGCCGAACAAGGCGCACCTAAATACATGGAGTGGTATGGGGCATTTGGTTTAATGGTCACACTAGTATGGCTCTACCTCGAAATTCTGAGGCTGCTGTCAAAACTGGCCAGTAGAGAATAAAAAAAATAAAAAAATGAGAATGTTCATTTTGGCTTGCCTGCTCATCGTGGTTTTAGGTGTAAATGCCCAAAACCGAGAAAAAGCATTTGCGATCAACGAAAAACTGGGACGAGGCATCAACTATGGAAACATGTTCGAATCTCCTTCGGAAACAAACTGGGGGAATCCCTGGAAGCCTGAATACGCCGGGATGATTGCTGACCTGGGGTTCAATCATGTACGCATTCCCATCCGTTGGGAACCGGCCGAGCGCAGCTTGTCCATGGCACCGTATATTGTTTACGAATCTTTTCTAAACAGGATTAAACAGGTTGTGGATTCAGCATTGAATAACGGGCTGTATGCGATCATCAATATGCACCATCATGATGTACTTTATGAAAATCCGGATGCTCAACGAACACGGTTCCTGGCTCAATGGGAGCAGATTTCGAAGTTTTTCAAAGATTATCCGGACAGCCTGCTTTTCGAAATCCTCAATGAACCACATGGAAATCTTACAGCCGATAAATGGAATGAATTCTATCCCGAGGCGCTTGCCATAATCAGAAAAACCAATCCGGAAAGGATCGTATTGATAGGAACACCAGATTACGGTGGACTTGGAGGTTTATCAAATCTGCAAATAACAGATGATCCAAATATAATTCTCACCGTTCATTATTACAATCCGTTTCAATTTACCCACCAGGGAGCCAGCTGGGTTGGGGGAGATTCAGATTCATGGCTGGGAACAGAATGGAAAGATACAGAGCCCGAAAGAAATATAATGCGTCAGGATTTTGCCCCGCTGGAAGCGGTGGAAAATCAATACAACATTCCGGTACATATTGGTGAATTTGGAGCCTATAGCACAGCAGACATGAAATCGCGTGCGAAATGGACTACCTTTTTAACTCGTTCCTTTGAAAAATTGAACTGGAGCTGGGCTTATTGGGAATTCAGTGCCGGCTTCGGCATATACAACCCCTCATCTAAAACTTACAACCAGGCACTAGTCGATGCGTTGCTGCACAATGAAATGCCCGAACCCGGCCAATATGTGGGCACCCCACTCTATTCCTCCGATTTTCAGAACGGTAACGATGGCTGGAACCTCGTCAATCACCAGGGGGCTTCTTCTCAATTATCCCGGACAAATAACATCCTGGGCATTGACATCAACAATGGAGGAACAGCAGGCTGGCATGTACAGTTGCAAAGAGGCGGTTTTTCCTTCACTGCAGAAAAAAAATACCGGTATACTTTTAAAGCCAAAGCCGCATCGGCGAAAAACATAACAACCTACATTGGCATGACACAGGATCCCTGGTCGGCTTACAGCGGGTATAACCCGGTTTCGCTTGCTGATACCTTCGCTGTATACTCGTTCATTTTTGACATGAACATAACGGATAG
>JAQVON010000089.1 GCA_028702595.1 Mariniphaga sp.
CGGGCAGCTTCCACCATTTTCCGGCCTTCCCAAATATTATGCGAAGCCGGTTTTTCAACGTATACATGTTTCCCGGCCTGACAGGCCCAAACTGTTGCCAGCGCATGCCAATGATTTGGAGTTACTATGGAGACTGCATCAATCTCGCTGTCGTCCAGTACTTTTAATAAATCCCATTCGGTTACTGGTTTGATTCCTGTCTGTTTTTCTACCATTTTTGATCTCGATTCGAAGAGTTGCTCATCTGTGTCGCACAGCGTTTTTATTTGCACATTGTGGCTGTCCTTTAGTTTGCAGTAATTCCGGATATGAACACTCCCCTGGTTACGAATACCAATAATGGCCAGGTTTATGCGATCATTTGCCCCGATAATGGAAGCATACGATTTGGCGCTGAAGCCTATTCCTCCGATGGCAATGCCAGCCGTGCCGGCCAGACTCTTTTTTAAAAATTCTCTTCTTGCTGTCATAGTCACTTAGATTTTCTGTTTGTTTTTGATTATTAGTTGTTTAAATATATTTCTGAACCCCGGAATACATAGATCATAAACTATTTATTTGAGAGCGGAACAAATCCACTCTTTCACGCACCTCCCGGTCGAAGGATGTTGCTGCTAACTCCATAGCTCCTTTCAATATAAAATTGCAGCGATCCATTATCAGAAATTCTTTGGTTTAACGTTTTATTCCTCCCCACGAATAAAGGTATTTTCAATGAATTGTTAAAGTAAAATTCTATAAATATGCTCAGCAAGTGGTTCGAAATCATCAGTGAAGCTGCCTTCCTGAGCAGTAATTATTCGTTTTTCATCGATGACTTCAATCTGAGTTCCTGCTTTTAATCCTTCCACCGTAAAAACAGCCTTCCCTCCCCGGGGAGATATGGGATCAAATTGGCGGGCATTTTCGGCGCCTTCACCCAGATCCGTATTTACAGCAAAAATATACAGATCCCCCTCAAAAGTTGTTGCTTTAAACTGACCATTCAACCCTCCGGCCAGCACCATAGAAATATTATTCTGAGCTGGAGGGGCGAGGATTGCCGGGGAGAATCGGGTGATTTGATTATTGATTCTTTTTAATTCGTTCTGCATCTCTTCTGTTGGGGCAAACTCCTTAAAAGCAGGCTTCCAGGCATGGGTAAAATAGCCGATGGCTGTTGCCCCGTTGATGATTGCCTGCCATACTTCATTGCGGGTATGTATCGGCAACACATCAGGCTGTTTTTCATAAGTCATCCATTGGCTTCCTTTACTGGTTTCAATCCAGGCGTAAACAGGTTTCTCCGGACCGGCCAGCGCCGCAAGCTGAGCTGTGCCACTCCCCACCCAGTCAAGTCGGGAAGGATACCCGGATCCGTAGATCGGATAGTAATCGAATCCTACCACATCGGGCGAACTTACAAACTGTGGGTAAATCGTTGATTTCACATTTTCCGGATACCGGGTTTGTTCACGCATAAAGTGTGAGGTGAGGGTCATAAAAATAAGCATGTTGGGAAAAGTTTGCCGTGCTCCCGCAATGTTCTCATTCACTTCCTGAGGAGTTTGCCGGGGAACCGAATTGACTCCTTGTCCCTGAGGCATATCCGGCTCATCGTCATAGATAAGTGCCAGAATATGCCCATTCCGGGGAAGCGATGAAGTATAATCTGCAATACAATAGGTTCCGGCTTCTTTTGCAGCATTGCTATCTGCATATCCGGCATGAGTATTGATTCCCAATTCCTTAAGTATGGGATAAACTCCAGATTTGCTTTGTGCCCATGACATGATAGGGAAAAAGGGATTGCCATTGACGCGAATCTCCCGATTATCGCCTATCGATACTGTCTGAATCATTTCAAGCTTCTTCGGAATGTCAACAAGCGTTTCTGTCCATACCGTATCCTTTTTTTCTTCTTCCTTTTCTTCTGGCAACTCTTCTTCCGGGGGCAGCTGATCATCCTTATTGCAGGAATACACGGTCAGGATGAATCCGGTGAAAAGAACTGATAACACTAATAGTTGAATTAAAATGTGTTTTCTTTTTTTCAACGTTTGAAATTCATCCGCCAGAATCAATCTAAGCGACAATATTTTATTGGATTCACGGCTGAACTTACTCATAAAACCGAATAGGCAGTTCGATACCAACTTGTCAATAACCATAATTTCTTTCACTCGTTTTGAATAAAAACAGGAACTATCGAAATGTTTTTAAATATTAAGCTGAATCTTTTATCGCTTTACTTCTTTAAAAAAACTTTCTTCGTTACAATTACCGGCGTTTTGTTCTGTGGCAGAATCTTCAATTTTGCCAGGTACATACCTGACAACAGGTTAGCATCGGACCATTGAACCGTATATTTACCGATAGATTGATGCTTATTTACCAGAATTGCCACTTCTTTGCCAATCAGGGAATTATTCCTTATAAAATCCCGTCGGGTGTAATTATGGTTCATTTTATTATAAATGTTAGAGACTGTTTTAAATTTATCCATTTATTCTATTTTGCGTCTTTTTCACTCATATTACTGCAAAATTTCTTGGTATATCCATCAATCCATATTCCTCATTCGTAATTAACAAACGGAGCTGTCTGAAAAATGCATTTTTCAGACAGCTCCATTTATAATCATCTACCTCATTAAAACAATCTTTTTTGTAAGAATAACCGGGGGATACATTTTGTTTTTATCCTTGCCCGTGATGATAAGCTTTGCCAGATAGATTCCTTTAGGTAAGCTTGAACCATTCCATTGAACAGTATGCAATCCAACAGGTTGATACTTGTTTACAACCTGTGCTACTTCTTTCCCGGTGATATTATAAATACTGAGATTTACATTCCCTGGTAAAGCAAGATTATAACGTATACTGGTAGTCGTTGAGAAAGGATTTGGATAGACAACAAAACCTGTTTCCAAAGCAAAATCTTTGATATCATCGGTTTTTAAGGGATAATCCATATTTGTCACTGCAATATTTCCAATCGAATTATCCAGGTCCGACCACATTCCCCATCCTTTCAAATGTGTAACAGTCATCTGTTCAGACCGGAAGCTGAAATCAGTGGCCAGGGTGATCTCGTCCTCAAATTCCGGGGTAACATATACACTGTACTTGTGGTTATCTATATCTACTTCCATACGGAAGTGGTACTTTGTGCCTGCCGAAAAGGCTACTTTCGTGTCGGCCCATGAACCCCCGTTGCGTACTAAAAACTGAGGTGTGGCGCCGTAAAAAACGAATCCACAGGCCAGATCTTTTGGAGCCTTTAAGGAATCTGCAACCAGGCCAACCATAGCCCAGATATCTTCTGTCTGATCTGGCACCACATCAAATTCAACGGTAATCTGTCCACTCTGCTCCGACATGAAAAAGGTTTGATAGGTTCCGTCACTTGTGGCTTCCGTCACAGCTGCCGGTGGAGGGTAATCCATATTACTGACTGTTATATTTCCGATCGAATTATCCAGGTCCGACCACATTCCCCATCCTTTCAAATGTGTAACAGTCATCTGTTCAGACCGGAAGCTGAAATCAGTAGCCAGGGTGATCTCGTCCTCAAATTCCGGGGTAACATATACACTGTACTTGTGGTTATCTATATCTACTTCCATACGGAAGTGGTACTTTGTGCCTGCCGAAAAGGCCACTTTCGTGTCGGCCCATGAACCCCCGTTGCGTACTAAAAACTGAGGCGTGGCACCGTAGAATACAAATCCACAGGCCAGATCTTTTGGAGACTTTAAGGAATCACCAACCAGTCCAACCATAGCCCAGATATCTTCTGTCTGATCCGGTACCACATCAAATTCAACGGTAATCTGTCCACTCTGCTCTGATATGAAAAAAGTTTGATAGGTTCCGTCACTTGTAACACCCGAATCATCTGTTACAGCTTGCGAAATGACACTGTTTGTCAAAAAAAATGCAGTCCATAGTATCCAAATAAAAAATTGTGTAAAAATTGATTTCATCTCATTATAATTAAAAGTTTTCTAAGGTATCTGATGGAACTCCCCTGATTTTAATCGTGTTTTATGTCATGAATCGTCAGGATTGTTTCATCATCTATTTTTAAGAGACTGTTTTAAATTTATCCATTTATTCTATTTTGCGTCTTTTTTACTCATACTGCCGCAAAATTTTCTTAAATAGCTATGGCTATTCGCGTCAATTTTGCCTTGTCTGAGCAAAAAACAGATCAAAATATTTCTAAAAAACAAAATCAAAACAGTCTCTAAGTTTTAAAAAAAAAATAAATAACAACGCAAAAAATACATCTCTGAATAACAGTACGTAGATTTGTGTTTGAGTAAATGGATTCATTTAAATCAAATAAAATTATTTTATCTTTGTCACAGCACCTCCTTTCGCATAAAAAAGAGCGTGGTAGTCAGCAGTCACTTGCGATAGTTGAACTGACTACCATTTTTCTTTGAATGAGTTATCTATTTATTTTTATCCTGTACACATGCTCTGCCAACGGTTCAAAATCATCTGAAAAGCTGTCATTTTCAGCAGTGATGGTGCGGTTTTCATCGATGACTTCAATAGGAGTTCCTGCTTTTAATCCTTCCACGGTAAAAAAAGCTTTTCCCTTTCGCGGTGATATGGGATCGAACTGTTTTGCATGTTCAGCGCCATCACCCAGATCGCTGTTCAGCGCAAAGATGAATAGTTCACTGTTATAATTTGTAGCCTTAAACTGGCAGTACAAATCATCACCTAACTTCATGGATATATTTTCCTTTGCCGGTGCAGCAAGAATAGCAGGGGAAAGACGGGATATCTGATGATTCAATCTTTTCAGTTCTGCCCGCATCATTTCTGTCGGAGCGAATTCTATAAATGAAGGTTCCCAGGCATGGGTGAAATAGCCGATGGCCGTTGCCCCGTTGATGATTGCCTGCCATACTTCATTGCGGGTATGTATGGGGAGAACATCGGGTTGTTTTTCGTACGACATCCACCTGCTGCCCTTACTGGTTTCGATCCAGGCGTAAACCGGTTTATTCCCGGCCAACTCACGCAGTTGGGAAACTCCGCTTCCCACCCAGTTGAGGTGTGCCGCATAACCTGAACCGTAAATGGGATAAATATCGAAGCCGACAACATCCGGCATCTTTACATACTGAGGGTACAGGGATTTTCTTACTTCCCCGGGGTAAGTGCTTTGTTCCACGGTAAAATGGCCGGTAAAGGTCATGAAAACAAGCTTCTCCGGAAATGATCCCCGGATGGTTTTCATTTTTTCTGCCACCTGTTCCGGTGTCTGACGGGGTTTGGCTTCTTCACCTTTTCCACTGGGCATGTCGGGTTCATCATCAAAAATCAGAGCCATGATATATCCGTTATCCTGCCTGTCGGGTTTATACCCAGGAATGGCATAGCAGCCGACATCCCGGGCAGCCTCCGGATCCGCATTGCCGGCATGGGTATTAAACCCGAGACTATCCAGAAGACGATAGTTCTTAACAGGTTGTGCCCATGACATAATGGGAAAAAAGGGGGTGTCGTTGATCAGAAATTCCCGGTTGTTACCAACTGAAACCGTTTCAATCCGTTCAACATGCTCCGGAACCTCCGGAAACGGATCTGTCTTTAACTGATTCTGACTGCCTCTGTTTTCACAGGATTGCAGTATTAAAAATACACTCAGACAGGAAATAATCAAAAGTCCTTTCCATGTGATAAAAAGATTTTTTATTCCGTGCAAATTTGATTGTAACTTGTTCCGGTTTAGTAATTTACCTGGAATGCTGGAATTGAAATTCGTTTCTTTCATTTGATTAAAATTAAAAGTTTGTAAGGTTTCATATGGAACTCGCTTCATTTTATCACGATCGTTAGTGTCATAAACCGGCATGCTCGTTTTAATTTTTTATTGCATCCGGTCTCCCGAATGAATCGGTTAGCTGAACTTTTCATTACTTGCCGGATTCATCAATCACATCTTTATCGGCATGTCCATTCATATCGTTACCCATCAGGTGAACGCGGGAAGCCCCTGTGGAGATGAAAATTCCTGTTTTTTGGAATCGTTCATTTCCTGATCGGGTTTCACGGATCGTATTATTTTTAATAATCAGATCATGGGTAATCCCGTTGATATATATTCCGTATCCTTTACCGGTATGTTCCGGTAGTCCGTTGTTTTCAATCACATTGTCGGTAATCGTATTAAAGTGGGCTCCGTTTGCTTCGGTTTTTTTTCTGAAATGGATGCCGCTGATAGCATTTTCAAAAATGTGATTTCCACTGATTAGGTTATCCGTATCTTTGTGTCCGATAGAGATTCCATTTCTTTTTCCAACCTTTCTGATCCCGTTGTGGTGAATGATATTATCCAGGAAGCGGCTGTTTTTTATTCCCCAGCAGATATAGAGTCCGTCGGAGCCATTGTGGTGCATGTGGCAGTTTTTCACGGTTATAAAAGTGCTGTGACTTCCCGGATGAATGCCGTGATAGGTATTATACGATGTTTCACAATTTTCAACGGTTATATTTTTCGATCCATGGGCTATGGTCATGCCGTCTCCCTGAACATGGCTTATTCGTACGTTCCGTATCACCGAGTTTTCACAGGTTGCAAATAAAATCCCTGCCGTACGCACGTTTTGCCAACCCGGATTCTCTTCTGTTTGGGCATCAATGGTTAATCCATCGATGGTGACATTTTCGATGCAACTGCCCAAAAGCATGGGAAAAACATTGGCTACCAGTCCGTTGTGGCCTCCTTCGCCCTGACTGTCAGTGTCTGCTGTAAAGTCATGCAAAATGAAATGGTTTACAAAAAGTTTTCCATCCTCAATGGCCGTAATGGTAAACGGATCATCGGTCATGACATTCATCAGGTTGTTGCTACGGCAAATGATTCCCATGCCCGGTTTGAAAAGAGACGGATCAGCCGGAGTGATCTCTTTCTGAAAACGGTCTGCATCGACCAAAAGCCGGCTGGACAATGCCGGGCATCTTTTTAGCACAGTACTTTTTTTATCCCCCGAAATATTGACATTTGATCGCAGGTAAATGGAATTATTGAGGATGTATTCTCCGGGAAGAATTACTACTGTGCCGCCCCCTCTGGAATTCAAAAGATCGACAGCTGCTTGTATGGCCAGGTTGTCGGTTCCTGAAATATCTGCATCATGGTGTCCGACAGTGATAACCTGACCTTCAGGTGCAACTGCAATTGCAGGTTCAGTAAGCTCTCTGCAGGTGAAAGACTGACCGGTAAATCCTGCCAAGAGTAAAATTCCAATTGCTGAAAAAAATATTTTGCTTCTTCTGATCATATTATATTGCATTTTGGTATGCCAAAAACAGCGCGCGGTAATATTTCATGAACCGGATAGGGTCTTCACTCCCGTCCACTTCAGCGTTGCAGTATCCCTTAAAACCCATATCGGCCAGCATTTTGAAGAACAGCCGGTAGGGATATTCAGGAACCCACAACTCATGCATATGCACACCTTTAATCCGGTCTTTCAACAGGTTGAAATTCTCTTCAAATCCCCCTTCGGTATCGCTGGGATTGCAGTTCCAGTTTACGTAAACATAAGGATTTTGGGCATAGTCAATGATTTTTTTAATTACCGGCACTGAACTGGTGCCGTGTCCATGGACACAAACCCTGATTTCAACTCCGTAATTGTTGGCAAAACTGCTCACTTCGGCCAGTGCTTTCCCGATTTGTTCGAACGTTTTTTCTTCCGGTACGCCTTCGGGGATGGCGTTGGGAAACACACGTATTCCCGTAGCCCCGACATCTTTTGCCAGCAGAACATACTCTTTTGTGCCCTCGATATTTTTTTTCAGCTCATCCGGGTCAGGTGAATGGTAGAAAAAGCCGCTAGCCAGGCTGATCGATTCAAGCGCTGAATCTTCAAACCTTTTTTTGACCTCCTGGCGCCCGGCAGGGGTAAGTGTAACTTCCACCCCGTGGGCATGTGTTGTGCGAAGCTCAACGGATTGATATCCTGTCTCCGTGCAATTCTTTATGATCGTTTCAATATCCCAGTCTTTGGCAATATTGTAAGTCATGATTCCCAGCTTTAATGGATTGGGATTGATCAGAATTTTTTCCGTATCCTGCTTTTCCTCAACTGTTCCACACCCGGCAAACACGGCCGTTGCAGAAGCCAGTGTTCCGGTCATTAGAAAATTTCTCCTTGTTAATACCTTGTTCATGAGTATGTTGTATTTTTAAAGTTTACGTAAATGTTAGTTAATTACTAATTCTTTTAGTTAAGAAGAGACGACTTAAAAAAAGTCGTCTCTTCAGTCTAACTAAACTACCTATTTCTGAACAGACGGCGAGAATTGTTCAACTGTCACCGTTCTGTTTCGAAACACCAGCGTATCTTTAACATGGTGTGTGTATACACCATCGTCAACTATGTAGTCGAGATACAAAACATTCCGTTTTTCTCCTCCCCAGGAGTCACCATTTTTTACGAACTTTCCTGTTCCTGATACCGGAAATTCTGAACCGTCAGCTTCAGTGATGGTGCAGTTTCCTTCCGAACCGAAAGTCATATCCATGGTGAAGGTTCCCGGGCTTTCTTCAGATGATCTCACATTATTGCTATACCTTGCCACATGTCTGGCCACGGTTTTCACATTTACTATTTCATCCCGTTCCACATATTTGTCCCGGTAGGTAATCTCATCTACAACGTTATTCGCGGCATCCTTAATCTGATCGTGCCCCCGGAGCAGGTATTTTGCATCGTATTCATTGATATACTTGATGGCAAAAAGTGTAAAGTTCTTGGGTGGAAGTACCCAGTCGCCGGCAACTCTCGGATCGGGATTACTCACCCCCGGCATTCCTACCAGGATGGAGTCGGTAGTAGCTTGGGTAATTTTTAGTGGGATGACATAATTCACTCCAACGGAGAGTTCATCCTGAAAGAATGCTTCAGAAAGCTGTACGTCAATGCTGCCTGAGAACTCGCCTTTAGGTATTACGATTTCATTGTTACTACTCAGTGTATAATAGTTTTGAGGTAGTGCTAAAATCGGTGTATTCCCGGTGGCGTTATACAAATTCCGGATAAGACCAGGATCAACCTGGAAGTTTATCACCACATCCTTTTTATTCTCATAAACGCCACCCATGGTTGCACCTATTTTGAATTTCAGGTTGTTATCGTAGCTGTTGTCATACATGTAGTCTCCAAGGATCAATGTCCTGACAGGATATTGATAAGGAAAATAAGCAGTGGTATAATCAAAATCCGGGAAACTCCAATCATCATTCTCGCAGGAGAACATTCCTGCCATGCATACCAAAAGGCTAATTATTGCTATTATTTTTTTCATAATGTTAAAGCTTTTTATGAATTAATTGATTATTACCAACCCTGGTTTTGAAGTATGGCATTATTTTTCAGCACTTCTGTTTGCGGTATGGGCCCATAGTACATATGAGCCTTATAATTTCTGGCTTCTACATCTATAGGTGTAAATGCTGTTTCATCAATTCTCACCCCTTTTGCTGTTTCTGTAAGCGGGAGTTTCCATCTTCTGAGGTCGCTGAAGCGAAATCCTTCGAAGCAGAGTTCTAACCTGCGTTCATTTTGGATTAGCTCTGCCATTTCCTCTTTTGACATGCGAGAAGCCAGGTAAGGATCGTTACCACTGATACCTGCCCGTTTCCGGATAGCCTGGATCACCGACCTTGCCGTGAATCCGTAACTGTTTGGGTCGCTGTCCGGCCCCCAGGCCTGATTTGCCGCTTCGGCATAGATCAGGAACAGTTCTGTATAACGGATATGGCAATAGCTATGGATCTTGGTGGAGTTAACCGTTGGGTTCAGGTTCACGTCGTGACGAAGCAGTTTTTTCAGGTAATACCCTGTACGTGTAGAAGTGGTGAGCTTGTTCAGGCCGTCCTGATCAGAATTTACATCGGTTTGAATGGTTGCCGAACCCAATTTATTTCCGTTATACAAGATATATGCTGCCAGTCTGGGATCTCTTCCTGAGTAAGGATTGGCCGGATCGAAACCGCTTTCCGTTGCACTGATGGGATAGCCATTAGCCATGGGGAAGGCATCTACCAGGTTTTGGGTAGGATTGATATCTCCGTTTCCGAATAAGGAAGGAGGGAAGCACTGCCGTTCTTTTGCATTATCCGTATAGGTATTGTTTCGCCACAGTATTTCCGGTCGGTTGATATCACCATCGGCATCATAAAAAAGATGTCCTCCGGCGTCGAGACCCGTTGTTCCGCCAATTTCAGCCAGCATTTGTCCTGCCAGGGTGGCTGCTTCAACACATTTCGAGGTATTGTAGGTACCATTGTTGTATGCCGGGCTGGCCACATGCAGCGCCAGACGGGCCTGAAGTGCCTTGATGATTTTCCGCTGGACGCGGTTCTTAAGCCAGGCTCCAAAAACCCTGGTACTGTCGTTATCGCCGGCAACATCATGGTACTCATAAGGCAACAAGGCTGAAGCGCTGTTGAAATCATCCATGATCTCATTGACACAATCCTGGTAAGTGCTCCGGCCAACTTTCCAATTGCCGCTTTCCGGATCCAAAACCTCTTTCACTATTGGTATCCCGAGCAGATTCCCATCTTTGGCAATACCGCCATAGTACATCAATAAACGCATATGATGGAATGCTCGTAATGCATAAGCTTCACCTTTTAAACGACTTCTAAACAATTTATCCCTGGTAGCGCTTTCCCAGCTAAAACTTACATCATCTGCCAGCGATAAAAAGTAGTTCACATTAAAAATGCTGGTATAAGAGCTACTCCAAATACTCATTGGATCATAGACAGCCGACCACTGGCCTGTGGCCATACGAAGGTACGAGCTGCTCTTGTTGTTGGAAACGGCGTCGTCGGTAGTCACAGGTACATCGCTATAACGGGTCGGGATGTTAACGTAAGCCATGAGCAGCACTCCCTCGGCAAACAACGGGTCTTCATAAGCCCGCTCTTTCGTGTAAATGTTTGCTTCATCGGGCTCTAACAGGTCACATCCACCGATCGCGATACCCACGATTAATAATATACATAAGAATTTATTTACTGAATTCATCTTCATTATTTTTAAGTTTTAAAATGAAATACGTAATCCGGCGGCATATTGTCTGTATGACGGCTGACCTCCTGTTCTCAACTGCATCTTGTCGACTTCTTTTCCTACCCACAACAGGTTTGAACCGCGCAGGTACAGACTAAACCCTTTCAGACCAAAAGCACTTCTCGGAAATTCATAGGTTAGTTGTACGCGATTGATCCTAAAATAGTTGGTTTCATAGAGCCAGAAATCTGATATTCGGAAATTATTATTGTTGCTTTTTGCTGTTAACCGCGGGAAAGTGGCTGTTGTTTTAGTCGATTCAGTCCAGCGGTTCAGTACATTTTCTGAATACTTGTCATTCCCGTCCACCCAATAATAACTGCTGGTTGTCATGGAATTTCCTCCGTTCTGCCCATCACACAAAGTATACAAGCTAAAGTTTTTGTACTTCAGCGTCAGATTAAGTCCGTAGGCCAGCGGAGCCAGAGAATTTCCCAGATACACCACATCGTTTTCTGTAATGTATTCATCGTTATCCTGATCTTTGTATTTGATGTCTCCTGGAACAACCACGCCAAACGCTGTTTGTACCGGGCTGACAGCGATTTCATTTTCATCATCGAAAAATC
>JAQVON010000090.1 GCA_028702595.1 Mariniphaga sp.
GCCATTTCAGTTTTGATGTCACAAGATATACAGGAATACCTGTGAGCAGCACAGCAGCGCCAACGAGAGCGCCCTTGCCGGTAAAGGCCAGACTGGAGTAGAGCATATAAGCGCAGACGGCCTGAAAAAACAACGGGGTAAACGGGTATAACGGCACGCGAAAAGTCTTCTCCCGGTTATCACTCTTCTTTCGGAAGAAGTAAATCGTCCCGGAGGTGAGGAGCAGAAAGAACCAAAAAACCGGTGCAGTATAATCCACCATGGTCTCGACAGTCTTTTTCGACCAGGCGCCAAGCAGGATCAGCAACAACGCGATGATGCCCTGTACCAGTAAGGCGTTCACCGGAGAATTCTTCCCGGAGTGCCACGCGCCCAAAAAGCGGAACAGCCTGTAATCCCTGCCCAGGGCATAGTTTGTCCGGGCTCCCGTTATGATCGTGGCATTCACGGTTGAAAGAGCAGAAAGGATAACGATCACGGAAACAAGATAGGTGCCGGCAGCACCAAACACTTCGCCTGTCAGGTCAGCGCCGACCGTTTGGGAAGCCTTCAGCTTTTCGAACCCCAGCACATGCAGGTAGGCCCCATTGATCAGCAGGTACATCCCGGTGATGATCAGGATGCCGGAGATCAACACCTTCAGCATATTTTTCCTGACATGGATAAGCTCTCCGGAGAGGTAAGCTGCCTCATTCCAACCTCCAAAGGTCAACAGCACAAAGATCATGGCCAGCCCGGCATTTCCACCTGTCAGGGCGCTACCGGCATCCGGTGATGGTGTGGCGGGAGCCGGTACGGAAAGGAACCCCGCCACCGAAATAAACACCAGGATGAAAAGGATCGATGAAGTGAAAAACAGCTGTGTTTTCCGGGAATGGGTGGTACCTGTCATGTTCAACCCCGTAAGCAGGATAACGGTGATGGCAGCATAAATAGCCTGACTGAATTTCCCGAGGTCGAGGATCAGCGTGGCATAATCTCCCAGGATATATGCCACCAGGGCAATTGAGCCGGTCTGGATCACACTCATTCTTCCCCAGATAAACAAAAACCCGGTCATCGGACCAAAGGCTTTCGCCAGGAAATGATACTCCCCGCCGGCATCGGGCTGCGACGAGGATAACTCCGCATAGCAGAGCGCACCAGTCAGGGAGATAATCCCCCCGGCAACCCAGAAAAGCATGAACTGCAATTCATTTGCAGCGTGACCCGCAACCAGCGGCGGCAACCGGAAGATGCCCGTGCCCACAACAATACCCACAACAACAGCGACGGAGCTTATGGTGGTAAAAGTGGGCAGCGGACTGCTTCCCGGAAAATATCGTAATGCATTATTCTTCATTCGTCATTTTCCTTTCTCTCTGCCTTCCAGTCTTCCATTGCCTTCACTCCCTGTTGGTGGATCTGCACTGTGCCGGTGATTATTTTTCCATCCACGTGGCCGCTAAAGTTGTAGCTGACTTTTCCGGTCTGGTCAATAGCCCGAAAGCTGATCCGTTCACCCGCAAGAACCGGTTTCTCAACAGCTAATTCAGTGTTGCCAGCAGAAATTTTCAAATCCAGTTCCTGGAATTCCTGTCTCGCCAGCATGGAAAACTCCCGGTTGGCGGTCTTCCACTTCCACTGTCCCCTTACCCGGGCAGGGATAATCCAGAAATAAACCCGGTCTTCATTCACCATGAAAAACTTATCGGGGTTCCATTCCTTCATGTCAAAGTCGTGCGAAACGACCCTCGACCCGGGCTTCAGTTTTTCCAGCAATGTTGACCGCAACTTCAGGTTCACTGAACTCAGGAGATACATAGTGACCACACTGGCATGGCTGATATCCGTTTCAAAAATGTTTCCTTCAACAAACACCACCTGTTCATTCAGTCCGGCACGTTTGGCATTTTCATTGGCTTCTCTGATGCGGACAGGATTGATGTCGACGCCGTGACTGTAGGCACCTTTCAGTGCTGCCGCAATCACAATCCGTCCGTCACCCGACCCCAGGTCAATCAGATAGTCGCCGGGACCCACACCGGCTACTTCCAGCATCTTGTCAACCACCTCAAAAGTAGTGGGAACATAAGGAACATCAAATGGCTGTGCCTGAACAACAGGCAGCAGAAACCCAAAAATTACAGCGCAGAGAAAGACCTGGTGTGCCACCCGGCCATTCACCAAAACCACAGAAAGGAGAAGGGTGTAATGGAGGAATTTACCGGTTACAGGAATCGTTTTCATGTTCAAGCGTCTTATTTAAATTTAGTTTTCCCACGATTTGCATTCCAATACTCTTGTGCAATTTAATCAAAATTAAAACACACCGGAATTTTTAATGCAACAAATTCACCAGCCCGGAAATGCAAACACCCCGGGTGTTTATATGCATACCCTGCAGTGAACTCCCTCCATAAAAGATTCTATTTCCGAAGGAAAGCGACCCCATGCCGGAGTGGGGAAGAAAAAAAATGATAATTTTGAACCAAATTTAAAACAGTGATCCATGAAACGAATAGTTATACTCATCCTGTGGGCAGCCTTCATAGGAGGATGCACATCCACCTCTCAAAAAAAAGACAACATGACAGAAAAATCAGCCATTCAGCAAAAAGTAGAAGAGTTCGCGAGCTATACCCTTTCCACCGACCTGGCCCAACTGACAGAAAAGGAGCGTCAGATGATTCCCATCCTGCTGAAAGCAGCAAAAATCATGGACGATATTTACTGGACACAAGCCTATGGCGACAAAAACCAGCTTTTTTCGGCCGGTTATGATGAGTACCACACCAGGTTTCTGGAGATCAACTACGGTCCGTGGGAGCGACTGAAGAACAATGAACCCTTTCTGCAGGAGTTTGGTCCGAAACCTGATGGTGCCAATTTTTATCCTGCCGACATGACCAAAGAAGAGTTTGAAGCGTGGGACAATGACGATAAAGCCAGTCTGTACACCCTCATTCGTCGCGATGCCAACGGCGCCCTCACTGCCGTTCCATACCACGTCGCCTACCATGAACAGCTCACCGAAGCCTCCGGGCTGATCCTGCAGGCAGCTGAACTGGCCGAAGATCCGGGATTGAAAAACTACCTGGAAAAGAGGGCGCGGGCGCTGCTGACCGATTCCTATTACGACAGCGATGTGGCCTGGATGGAGATGAAGAACAACACCATCGAGTTCATCGTCGGTCCCATAGAGAATTATGAAGATCAGCTGTTTGGATATAAAACCGCGTATGAATCCTTCGTGCTGATCAAGGATCGGGAGTGGAGCCAGAAGCTGGATAAATATGCTGCCCTGCTGCCGGGACTGCAGAAAGCATTACCCTGCCGGCCACCCTACAAGAATGAAACACCGGGAATGGATTCCGACATGAACGTGTACGATGCTATTTTCTACGCGGGCGACTGCAATGCAGGGAGCAAGACCATCGCGATCAACCTCCCCAACGACGAGAAAGTCCGTGAAGATAAGGGAAGCCGGAAGCTGCAGCTGAAGAACTCCATGCAGGCCAAGTTTGATAAAATATTACTGCCCATAGCCGGACTGCTCATAGCCGAAGACCAGCGTCAGCACGTGAAGTTCGATGCTTTCTTTGAAAACACCATGTTCCACGAAGTATCACACGGTCTGGGCCTCGGCAATACGATCGATAAATCAACCACGGTGCGGGAAGCTCTCAAAGATGCTTACACCTCTATCGAGGAGAGCAAAGCCGATATCCTGGGATTGTGGTGTGTGTACCAGCTGAACGAAATGGGTGAGCTGGGCGAGAAAGATATGATGGATAACTTCGTCACCTTCATGGCAGGAATCTTCCGCTCCGTGCGTTTCGGCGCTGCCAGTGCCCACGGCAAAGCTAACATGATGCGGTTCTACTACTTCCAGGAAGCAGGCGCCTTCGAACGCGACCAGCAAACGGGAACCTACCGGGTGAATTACGAAAAAATGAAATCAGCCATGCTGAGCCTCTCGGAACTGATCCTCGAAATACAGGGCAACGGCGACTATGAAACCGCACGGAAAATGATCGAAGAAAAAGGATCCATTCAGGAAGAACTCCAGCATGACCTCAACCGGATAGGCCAGGCCGGTATCCCCCGGGATATCATTTTTGAACAGGGTGAAAACGTCCTGTTCTGAAAACCAACTGGCCGAAGAAAATCAATGGCAAATGACGAATTTGGAGTATAAAAAAAGATTCAGTTCATACGAAATAAAATTTTAAAAAATTCTTTCTGCATAAAATACCTTTTGGTCTGAATTTTGCTATATTTGTGTTTTATGAATCGATTACGGAACATATGGATTCTTCTGTCCGCGATCTGGTTTCTCTTTTCATCGACAGGGATACTGGTTTTTCATACCTATTGCGCCTGTACCGGCAACGACCAGGTATCGGTGTACCTGGCTCCCGAAACCTGCGAAGAGGGATACCACATCCATCATACCCATGACCAAAGTGGTGAGGAGCTACCAACTACCCCGCACGAGTGCCATGAATGCCAGCATCATACTGATGATTGTGGCTGTAACAGTCCGGATGTTCAGTATTTCAGGTTGCATGATCAGGTATTACAGGAAAAGTTGCGCATGGAGCATGTCTACCCTCTGCAGGTTGCCTTAATGCCCATGATGATCATTTTTCAGAATCATGAAGCTGACCAGCTCCCGTTAACCCGGAACTATGATACCGGTCCACCCCCCCTGATCCAGTCATCACTGGAATTTCTTATCCAAATACACCAACTCAAAATCTTCCACCTCGCTTAGAGACTGTTTTAAATTTATCCATTTATTCTATTTTGCATCTTTTTCACTCATACTGCTGCAAAATTTCCTTAAATAGCTATGGCTATTCGCGTCAATTTTGCCTTGTCTGAGCAAAAAACAGATCAAAATATTTCTAAAAAACAAAATCAAAACAGTCTCTTAATATCCGCCAACTCCTTGAGAGAATTTCGAACAACAAGAGGGCAGCTAAGAATTCTGCTTTAACACATTCGAAAAATTAGGCGGTTTTTATCCTGAATCCTAACGGGAGCTATCAGAATTTTCTACTTACACCGTTTAGGTCAGGGGATATCTGAAGACAAATCATTCATCTTAGCGAGAAAAATATAATTATCAATCAAATGAAACAGATAAAATCATATATATTCATAATTCTCATAATATTTCCAAATATAGTCTTTTCCCAGCTGATAGAAGGAATTGTTTACGGGAATGAAAAAGAAGGAAAACAGCCCCTGCCCGGAGTCAACATTTATTGGCAGGGAACCAGTCGGGGAGTAGCTTCCGGGGCTGACGGCACATTCCGGATAGCGAAAGAGAAAAGCGATCATATGCTGGTCTTTAGCTTTGTCGGTTACGGAGAAAAAGTGGTACACATACACGACAGCCGGTCGCTGGAGGTAGTGTTGGAACCCAGTCTGTCGATCGACGAGGTTCAGGTGGTTCACAAGAATCGCGGAACCTACCTGTCGGCCATTGATCCCATTCAAACCGAGCGCATCAACGGGGCGGAGCTGCACAAGGCAGCCTGCTGCAACCTGGCCGAGAGTTTCGAAACCAATCCTTCCGTGGATGTGAGTTACAGCGATGCGGTAACCGGAGCCAAACAGATCCGTTTACTGGGACTGGAGGGCACCTATTCGCTACTGCAGATTGAAAACATGCCCAATCTGCGCGGACTGGCTACCAACTTCGGGTTAACCTGGGTACCGGGGCCCTGGATGGAGTCCATTCAGGTATCGAAAGGAGCTGCCTCGGTGTTGAATGGCTACGATGCCATTGCCGGGCAGATCAATGCTGAATACAAAAAGCCCGACGCACAGGAGAAACTGTTCCTCAACACCTTTGCCGGTGCCAGCGGTCGACTCGAGTTCAACGGCAACGGCAATATCCGGGTGTATAAGGATATGCTGACAACCGGTATATTCCTGCACGCCAGCGACCAGTCGCGGCGCAACGACGAGAACGGCGACGGCTTCCTGGATGAACCGCTGTCGCGGCAGATCCAGCTCTTCAACCGCTGGAAGTATAACAATCACAAAGGGTTTATGGCACAGGCCGGTGTTTCCGTGCTCACCGAAGACCGGCAGGGGGGGCAGACCGCCTTCCGGAAGGGCATGCTTTCCCAACCCGGAAATCCCTGGGGCATCGATATCCAAAACGACCGTCTGGAGGGATTCATCAAAGCCGGCTACGTGTGGCCCAACCAACGCACCGCACTGGCCTGGCTGTCCAACATCTCCCGCCACGAAACCCGGTCGGACTACGGACTAGCGTCCTATGACGGGGAGGAGACCCGGTTCTTCGGAAGCGCCATCCTGACCCGCGACCTCGACGCGGCAGCTATCCACTCCCTGAACACCGGCGTGAGTATGATCGTGGACCACTTCAACGAACGTCTTTACGACAGAAACATGAACCGCACCGAAAAGGTGCCCGGCATCTTCGCCGAGTACACGATGAAACCTGATGAGAACCTGACGTTTATGGCCGGACTGCGGACCGACTTCCACAACCTGTTTGGCACATTTGTCACCCCGCGTACACACCTCCGCTACAAGGCCGGCAACCATGTCACCCTGCGTGCCAGCGCCGGGAAAGGATACCGCACGGCAAACCTGCTGACCGAAAACACCTACCTCCTGGCAAACGCCCGGCCGTTGGCCTGGGCCGACGACCAGTTTCAGGAAAAAGCCTGGAACTACGGTCTGACTATCGTGCAGCATTACACGCTCTGGGACAGGGAACTGCAACTCAACGCGGAGTACTTCCGCACCGACTTCCAATCCCAGCTGATCATCGACCGCGAAACCTCAGCATCACAAATTCTGCTGGTTCCCCTCACCGGGAAGTCCTATTCCAACAGCTTGCAATTCGACCTGAGATACCAACCCGTGGAACGCCTCGACATGCTGCTGGCATACCGGCATAACGACGTGAAACAAACCATCGGCGGTGAACTGCTCGAAAAACCGCTGACCAGTCGCTACAAAGGACTGGTATCGCTGAACTATACCACCAACCTGAAAAAATGGATGTTCGATTATACAGTGCAGTTCAACGGCGGGGGACGATTGCCCTTCCATCCGGGCAGCAACCTGACAACGCCGGCTGAGGAGTTTTCACCCTTCACTATCATGAATGGACAGATAACCAAATACTTCCGGTACTGGAACATCTATGCCGGCGTGGAAAACCTGACCGACTTCCGGCAACCCAACCCTGTGCTGGGAGCCGATGATCCTTATGGCAGCGAATTCAACGCCATCAACGTGTGGGGACCGGTCATGGGACGAAGGATCTATATAGGATTGAGACTGCAAATTAATTACGAATGAATAATTACGAATTACGAATGTACTTTGTGATTAAATTAAACCATTTAAAAACAACACATATGAAACGAATAATATTAGGTTTAGTGATTATCCTGGCTTGCGGATTGGTAAGTCAGGCAGAAGCCCAGAAAAAGGGCAAGGCGGTGGTCTGTTTTCAGAGCAGCATGGATTGCATGAACTGTGAGCAAACATTGTTTGAACAGTTACGGTTTGAGAAAGGCGTAAAGGACCTGAAGGTCGATCATGTATCCAACACCATACGCATTGAGTTTAAAGAGAAGAAGAATGACGAAAAGTCGCTGGCTTCAGTCATTCAGAAAAAAGGCTACAAAGCGGAGAAGATCAGTCGTGAGAAATACGACACCCTGGTAAAGGAATCGAAAGGGAAGAAGCATGACGAGGGTCATGGTTCCGGTGGTCACTGATCAATTCAGCCGGAAGCGATAGGAGATAGTCCCCTGCTGAAAGGCAGGGGCATCATCGTCGACATTAAACTTAGCTTTCAGGGCAGCTTTCCGTGCTTCATTCCAGAACTGTCTTTCCATGATTGTTGTTCCCCGGGCTCCCGGTTCGGCAGCGGTGACATTTCCGTTTTTATCGACGGTCACCTTCACTACCACGAGACCTTCATCATTACCCGGGTAGACAGGTTTAGGCATAGACCGGGCTGTCCTGCCGTCCAGACTGTATGAGATTCCTGTTCCCTGATTCCCTGATCCGCTACCTCCGGGACCGAAGGTACCGCCGTCGCCACCTGTTGGCACACCCTGGTTACCGCCGGGGAAGGTTGCTCCCTGGCTTTGGCTGGTGCTTGTTCCCTGACCGTCCTGACTACTGTTCCCGAAGGCGCCCTGGGCACGGGAGTTGATTTCTGTGATTCTGCGCTGCTCTTCTTCGCGTTTTTTCCGCTCGGCTTCGGCCTGGCGCTGTCGTTCCAGTTCGGCCTGGCGCTGTCGTTCCAGTTCTGCCTGGCGCTGTCGTTCCAGTTCGGCCTGGCGCTGTCGTTCCGTTTCTGCGCGTCGTTGTTCCTCCAGCTGCTGCCGGCGTTGCTGTTCCTCCAGCAACCGTTTACGTTCAGCCTCTTCCTGTCGCTTCTTTTCAGCTGCATCGATAGCTGCCGTCTCCTCATAATCCTGGGTCATCGCTTCCACCTCAGCCGGCTGCGCCGGTTCTGGCGGGGGAGTGGATGCCGGTTGCGGCGGTGGGGTAGAGGGCTGTACGGCCTGTTCCTGCTGTACCGGAGGAGAAGGCTCCGGCTGCATCTGTCGCGGTGCCGGCTCCTGACGACCAAAACCCTGATCACTCGTGCCAAATTGAACCAATATGCCTTCCTCTTCCGGCAAGGGTAATGGAGTGAAAAAACCAAGCAAAAGCAACATCATCAGAACAATCGCATGATATATCGCGGTCCCGATAATCCCTCTTTTATGTTTTTGATAAAAACTCATCTATCTTTCCGGTGCTGTTGCAGCTATCATCTTGTACTTATTTTTCCGGGCAATGTTCATGATCTTGACCACTTCCTCCCAGGGAACGGACTTTTCCGCATGCAGCGATATAAAAATCTCGTCGTTTCCCATGCCGTAGCGATTTTGAAGGAACGGCTCAATCTCCCTGAACTCTATCCGTCTGACATTCCCTTCATCGTTGATGTAGTAACGTAGCTCTTTGGTGATGGAAATGGTGGTAATAGGTTTTGCCGCCGTCTGGTTATTGCTTTGCGGAAGCAGCAGCTTCAGAGCATTTGGCGCAACCAGGGTGGAGGTTACCATAAAAAATATCAACAACAGGAAGACGATGTCGGTCATCGACGACATGCTGAAGGATGCATTTACTCTATTTCTTTTCTTTAATGCCATACCGTTCTGTCTTAAGCCGGTTCATTGAGGAGATCCATAAATTCCGAAGTAGTTGCCTCCATGGTAAATACCACTTTTTCAACACTCGATACCAGGATATTGTAGGCGAAGTAGGCGATAATACCCACGATCAGCCCGGCCACCGTGGTCACCATAGCCTGATAAATACCTGTAGACAAGAGAGTTACGTCAATATTATTGCCAGCATTGGCCATATCATAAAATGCCTGTATCATTCCCATCACGGTACCCAGGAATCCCAGCATGGGAGCACCCCCGGCAACAGATGCCAGCACAGGCAGTCCTTTCTCCAGCTTGGAAATCTCCAGGTTACCCACATTTTCAATGGCTGTAGTTACATCGGAAAGGGGACGGCCGATGCGACTGATGCCTTTTTCCACCATGCGTGCCGCGGGGCTATTGCTGCTCCGGCAGAGCATCATGGCTTCATCAACCTTTCCACTGGTAATATAAACCCTGATTTTCTCCAACAAACCGTTATCAAATTTCCCGGCTTTCTTGATGGCAAGATACCGGTCAAAAAAGATGTATACACCAATTACCGACAGCAGGAGAATCGGGATCATAATCCATCCTCCCTTGAAAGCCAGATCAATAAACTTGGTGGAAATGCCGTCCGACGCTGCGGCAATACTATCCATTTCGGTCGCTATATCAGCCTGAATCAATAAAAGTTTCAACATGGGCGTAAATTTATTAAAAAACGAAGCAATGCAATTATTATTATAAAACGCAAAAATAAGGATTATTTTTACACCCATCAGCAATTTACTCCACCAAACCCTCAAGTTATGAACAAGTAGGTTTTAATTATACCGCGGCTGACGCCGCGATATAAAGGAATCAGCCGTTATCGAACCTATCGGCCCGATAACTGATTTTATGCCAATCAGCAAGCTGAGCGGATGAGTGTATTGCGAAATCCTTTGACATAAAATCCTTGCCGTTATCGAACCTATCGGCCCGATAACTGATTTTATGCCAATCAGCAAGCTGAGCGGATGAGTGTATTGCGAAATCCTTTGACATAAAATCCTTGCCGTTATCGAACCTATCGGCCCGATAACTGATTTTATGCCAATCAGCAAGCTGAGCGGATTTCGCAATACGGTTGTCCTATAATAGATATTATGTTAAATGAAATATGTATTAAAAAAGGAGTGAAAAAAATCACTCCCTATTATCTTAGTTCTGCCCCAGTTTTTCGAGCATCTTATTATAGTTATCCATATCTTTCAACCGGTAGTACAAGTTTTTCAATGATTCCAGTGTAGAGGTATCGTCCGGTTTCAGCTCGTAGCATTTTTCCATATAAGGCAACGCCTCTTTGAACCAGTCGTCCGCTTTCTTCAGTTCCAGTTCGTACTGTTCATTATTACTTGTTGGCACGGCATTAGCTACATCGATCTGCTTCACCCCTTTATTGTAAAAAACAGCACCCAGGTTATAGTACCCGTTAAAAAACTCCTTATCGACGCTGATTGATTTCTCATATGAATCTACAGCATTGTCGATATTGCCCATTTTCTCGTGCAATGTACCCTGTGCAAAGTGGAATGTTGGATTATTCGGATCCTGTTGGATAGCCAGGTTCAGATATTTCATAGCATCTTCGGTTTTATTCATATCCAGGTAGATCTGGATAAGACTGGTCACGATGTTATTATCATCCGGATACCTGTCGAAACCCTCCTGCAGCGCTTCCAGCGCACCCAGTGTATCTTTCTTCAGCTGGTATGCACTGGCAATCAGGTTATAAGTTCTGGAACCGTTATATCCATGTTTGGCAGCCTCTTTATAATACTTAATGGCCTTATCGTAGTCCTCCGCGTTATAAGCAGCCAAACCGGCATTAAAAATGATCACGGTATCCACTGCACCGGGATTATCGGCCTTGATAATATCAATATCCTGAATATCAAGTATTTGCTCAAAAGATTTCAATGCTTTGGGATAATCATCCTTATTGAAAGCCTGCACTGCCTGGTTGGTCAGATCGTTGGTCAGCAGGGTCAGTTTCACCTTCAGCGAGTTATCAAATTTTCTTTGATCGTCGAGTTCCACTGCTTTCTTGTACGAGTTAAACGCTTCTGTCAACGGATCTTCAGCCAGAGCCTTCACTTTATTGTCTTCACTCTGATAAATAGACTGGTAAATATCTCCCCTCACTTCCCAGGTACGTGGCCAGCTCAATGTTTTTTCAG
>JAQVON010000091.1 GCA_028702595.1 Mariniphaga sp.
AAATGTAAACCATAAAAAATCTGACAATGCGACTCACCATTTCTTTACTGTGCATGGCAATGTTGCTGATCTCAAACAACGCGATGGGCCAAAAAATTTACCCGCCCAAAATAGATAGTTCCCAAATGGTCACCTATAAACAGGTTGGTGATGTGGAACTCAACTTATGGATTTTTTATCCGGACAATCACCAACCTGCGGATAAATCACCTGCCATCGTGTTCTTTTTCGGTGGCGGTTGGGCAAACGGAACTCCGGAACAGTTTGTTCCTCATTGCAAGTACCTGGCCGACAGAGGAATGATTGCTGCTGTAGCTGATTACCGGGTATTTTCCAGGCATCAGGTTATGATCCCGTCCTGTGTGGCTGATGCAAAGTCGGCCGTAAGATGGATGCGTGAGCATGCAGCGGAACTGGGAATTGATCCTAACCGGATTGCTGCCGGCGGAGGCTCGGCAGGGGGGCACCTGGCAGCATCGACTGCACTGCTGCCCAAATTCGACGAGCCGGAAGAGGATCCCGGGATTAGCAGCAAACCCAATGCGCTGGTACTCTTTAATCCGGCCCTTATCCTGGTTTCTCCGGAACCCGGCGACACAACCCTTCATGATCTGCAAAAAAACATCAGAAACAGGATCGGGCCTGACCCGGAAGGGGTTTCACCCTATCATCAGGTAAAAGAGAATGCCCCGCCCACAATCATATTCCATGGAACAAAAGATACGACTGTTCCGTTCCTAACCATCCGGATGTTCTCCCAAAAAATGAAAAAGTCGGGAAACAGTTGCATCGTGATGGCTTATAAAGATCAGACACATGGATTTTTCAATTACAGACGGAGTGCAAATGGCCCTTACATCGATACGGTAAATAAAATGGACCGGTTTCTGGTTTCTTTGGGGTATCTGAAAGCTCCCCCTGAGTCCTCGTCACTTTAAATGATCCATTTTACAACCAGATCAGCGAATTTCTTCTGCCATTTGCCGGTTTCTGTTTTTTATTCATCTATCTTTAGTTGGTAAATTATTTTATCAGTGGTTATATCGGATAAACGGCGATGGCTTGAGATTACAGCCGTTTTTACAAACGGTTTGCTAAAGTTTGTTTTTATGGACTGGCTGGAATTCCGTGCATTTTACATCGCGGCTGCATCTCTCTTCTGGTCGGTTTATATCTATAAAAGGTACAGGGGAAATAGGTTAATCCTGCAAAAGTGGGGATTCCGGAAGAAGCATTTTAACCCGACGTTCCTTTTTCTCCTGCCTTTTGCTTTGCTGATGGTGACTGTCATCGTCTGGTATGGAATTTCTAACCATGCCGTCTTTCTGAACTGGCATTTTATCCCCGTATTTGTCTTTTATCCGGTTTGGGGAATCATTCAGCAATTTATGATGGTGACGATGGTTGCCGGAAATCTGCATTCCATAACTACCATAAAACGGAGTAAAATTCAACTCTTCCTGCTTACTTCTGTCTTGTTTGCATGTGTACATTACCCCAGTTTGCCTTTAATGATTTTTACGTTTTTTATGGAACTGCTCTTTCTCATTGCCTTTTTTAAGTGGAAAAACCTTTGGCCTCTCGGTCTTTTCCACGGATGGATAGCCAGCTTTCTGCTATTCATTGTGCTTGACCGTGATCTATGGATTGAGCTATGGTCAGTTTTTTGAAAGGAAAAGAAATTTCCTTCACCGGGGTTGTTTTGGGACGATTCACCCCTGACAAATATTGGCGATTAGCCACAAAATGATCCCCTCGAAAATAGTTGTAACGATACCTCAAATGTGAAAAAAACGTTTCAGATCCGTTGCTTTTTTCAACCGGTAATGAATGTACAATAGGAGCATTGATATAAATACAACAGAAACCATCACAATCAGGCTCCACTCCAGGTAAATTGTACCCCTGTTATAAATGGAAAGCATTCCCTCGGTAAAAACAGATAGCAATCCCGTAGCAATAAGCGAATAAGCAATAATATTCAATCCCTTTTGTTTTGCTTTACTTACCAAAAAAACAAGACACAAAATAGTCAGATAGGCAGCTATCAAAACAGGAATCCCCAGCTTTAAATCCCAACCAGTTTGTCTACCACCATACCTGTCGAACAGAACGAATAGCCCGGCAACAGAGAGGAAACTGAGCACAAGCATCAACAAGAATTTTTTGTGAAGGAATACATTCAGGGTAAAATGAATAAACAAAACCAAACTGATGGTCGCAGGATATTTTGACCAGGTGAAGGCACGGTTGACAATAAAGTCAATCAGTAAGCTGATGATGATACCTGAAATTAGTATCAGTCCTGAAATTTTCCAGAATATCTTTCTTTTCTGAGTGCCTGTTAGCTTCTGATAATCAGTCAACAATCTTTCATCCCGTCGTGCTTTACCCGACCTTATAAAAACTTCATTTCCTGCGGTTCTATTTAGAATAGGTTCTCCACATAAGGAACAAAAATTGGAATTTTCTTCCACTTCTACTCCACAATTTGGACATATCATCATAACATTCTAATTATTTGTTTCCCGCTCAATCCTAATATTCATATCGCTCAAAAATTGAAGGAATTTTTTCTCAAAATCAGATCGTTGTGTAATGTTGCCAAAACTAACGACTAAATTATCCCCAAATCCGGCAACTCCACAATTGATTTTCAGCATCTTGTTAGGTGGAGGAGGTGTCATGATAAAGTAGTCAACCAAACGATCAGTACCATCCGGCAAATTTATATTTCCCAAATTGGTAAGTACTCCGCTATATTGACTTGTTCCCAAAGAGTAGTATTTCACCCTTAATATCATACTCTTCAGGAACAGAGGGATTCCCCGGATATACAATTTTTTTTCACTTCCTACGTTTCTTGCAATATTTTTATGAATCAGTTTCTCATCCATCTCAAGTTTTATTTGATGATAAACCGACTTAAGAATCTCGTCAAAAGTATAATGACCCAACCGTAAATCAATTTCCGGCATCACAAACAATGTAAAATTTCGCATGGTTTTTGACGGAAACACATTTCTCAAATTCACGGGAACCTGAACGCGAAGCTTTTTTTTCCTATTTAACCTGACCTTACCATTCACATTTTCAGAAACATCCTGTAAGATGTAAAAGTAAATCGATACCAGGTAGACAGTAATACTCACCCCCTTCTCTTGGGCAATATTTTTAATCTGTTTCATCGACAAGATGGCATTAAGTCGGTTATAACGAGGAACAGAATTCAACGGAAAAGGAAGGTGATATGACCTGGATCGCCTGACCATTGGCGGAATTTCAGCCTTAAAATAACGATCATAGGCATCTTCATATTCTTCTTCCGAAATACCGTCAGGCGATTTGCTAAACTGATATTTAGCAGGAATTTCAACTCCACATGCTCCAGCATAAATGATCAATACAGTTTTGAAAAATTCAAGCGCACCCGCTCCATCGGTTAAAATATGAGAAAACTCAGCACTTAGGTGTTTGTCCCTTACCAAAAACCTGATCAGTAAACCATCCCTGGAAAATTTTCTACAAACCACACTATCATCCGGGTCAATGAAAAAATGCTGTGGAAAATGTTCAAGATAGTACCAAAAAAAACCTTCTCTGAGCCGAACCTGGTAATATGGAAACCTTTTCTCAGCCAGTAAAACAGCTTTCTGTAAAGGAACAATCCTGACAGGCTGGTTCAAAACAGCTGTCAACCTGAAAACCGATGTAACCTCTTTGGTGATTATTGCAGGAAAAATTTTCGCTGCATTATCGAGCGTAAACCAAAATTTGCCCTGATCCGGTATCATGTTAATGACATTTGTTAAAATATATTCATGTGAAAAATTATCCCCCCAACAATGTATCAAATTTATAAAAGATTCAGGAGCAGACGACACTTTTAATCTTAAAAGCCGATTGTTCCCTGTCAGTTAATATCTTAGCATATAATACTATATATATATGTTAATATTTTTTAAACAGCTGTCCTAAACTTCACTAATTCCATAATTTTGCTTTACTTAGCATCATTACTTTAGTAACATATGAACAGGAATATAGGGATATTCTTTTGCAGGTGCAATGTACCAGTAATTTCGGACACAAGTATGGATGAGATTGCAGAATCTTTAAAAGATATGGATGTTCCAATCATCGAAATGCGGGATCTGTGCTCATTGTCTGTCCGGGAAAAGGGTGAATTGGAAGAAGCATTAAATAGTTTTTCCAAGGCTATTTTTATTGCTTGTTACCCGCGTGCTGTAAGGAGTATGCTCATTCAGGCAGGGATAAATCCGGGAAATAGCGAAACCATAAGTTTTAAAGAATATACGCCTAAGCAGATTCTGCAAAAGATAAAAGAGCAATCGGGTGCTCCCATAGGGAAAGCTGATTACCGGATTATGGAAAGCGAACTTGATATACCGGCCTGGTATCCGGTCATTGACCAATCCCGCTGCATTTTGTGTGGCAAGTGTGCAAAATTTTGTCTTTTTGGTGTTTACCATTTTGATAGAAAAAGCCTCAAGGTAGTTCATCCTTTGGCCTGCAAGAATCAATGTCCGGCATGTGGTCGAACCTGTCCGACTTCAGCGATTATTTTTCCCAGAATGCCGGAAAAGTCTCCTTTAGCCGGAGCAGAACCGGATAAGGATTTAAAATCGAATGAGAATGGAAGTTTATTTGTCCTGTTGAATGAACGAAACAGAAACAGGAGAAGCATCTTTAGGGAAGGAATTGTGCAACAGGCTGAAGAAGAAAGAAGAAAAGCACTGGAGGAACTGAAGAATACACAAAATAGAAAGACGAAATATGATTAGACGGGTAATAAAACATACCGATAAAAAGGGCCTTTTCAAGCTAATTTTCAATCTGATTTTCAAAGGGATGTACAGTTTATATTTATATAAAAAAAGGGTAAAAAAAGGGCAATTTTTCCCGGCTTTTCATTTCATTTCAGTGACCGACGACTGCAATCTGCACTGCCAGGGGTGCTGGGCCATAGGGAAAAAGCAGAAAAACAGGCTGGAATTTGATCATCTCGACAGTATTATCCGGGAGTCAAAAGCTATGGGATCCTATTTTTTTGGAATTCTTGGGGGTGAGCCCTTGCTCTATCCTCCCCTTTTTGATCTGTTCCGTAAGCACTCCGATTGCTATTTTCAACTTTTCACAAACGGGACGCTACTGACTCCCGACGTAGCAGAAAAACTCAGGAGATGTGCCAATGTAACGCCCCTCATAAGCTTTGAAGGAGATGAACAGGTCGCTGACATTCGCCGGGGAGGAGTTCAAATATATCAACGTACAGTCACAGCAGTTGAAAATGCATCCGAAGCCCATCTCTTCACAGGAGTGGCTATCAGTGTATGTAAGTCAAATATTGAAATGGCTCTTTCCCCAGAATTCATTCATTCATTGATTGAAAAGAATGTTGCTTATGTTTGGTACTATATATTCCGGCCGGTGGGTGAGAATCCGTCTCCCGAGCTGGCGTTAGATCAGGAAGAAATCAATCGTCTGAGAAGGTTCCTTGTGGATGCGCGGGACAAGTATGACATAGCCATTATAGATGCATATTGGGATGAAGAAGGGAAAGGGCTGTGCCCGGCAGCTTCGGGCCTTAGTCATCATATCAATGCAGCTGGTTATATTGAACCATGTCCTGTGATCCAATTTTCCACCGACCAAACCGGCAACAAACCACTGACGGAAATTTATAAATCTTCTCGTTTCCTGCAAAATCTCAGAAGAGATATTCCTCTGCAAACCAGTGGTTGTATCATTATGGAAGACCCACAGTGGGTAGCAGTACAGGCAGAAAAACAGTCAGCTGTAGATACTTCCGGACGAGAGAATGAGTTTGAACGCTTAAAAAAGATGCCGCCGGTTCCCAGTCATGGCTCTGCAGAATTAATCCCGGAGAGAAACCGAATTTATAGATTTGCAAAAAAAAATGCTTTTTTTGGTCTTGGTGCTTACGGATAACTAGTTAATATGATAGAAGTTAATCGTATCTTGAAAGTTCCTGAAAAGGAGGAAATCCGCAGATTCCTGCGCGAAAAAGTCCGGGACTACATCCAAAAAAACCCGGTTATGCCCCCTACCCGGCTCACTACCCTGGAAAACATGGCAGCCAAACTGCTCCATGCAACGGGGATGGGAAAAGAGATGCTTGACTTTACTGTTGTTCTTTTGGGAAATGAGATCTGGCGCGACACATTCGCCTCCGTTCCTTATAATCGTCGCATGCTGCTTCTCCCCCAGTGCCTGAGGAACAAAAAAAACTGCATGGGTGTATTTGATGAACTGGGATTGATCTGTGCCGGATGCAACGGTTGTCACTTGAACAGCATTCAGAATAAAGCCGAGAAATTGGGTTATACAACGCTGGTGGCAGAAGGGACAACAGTTGCGATTGGGTTGATTGAAGAAGGTACAATCGATGCAGTGATCGGGGTAAGCTGCATGCCGGTGCTTCATCGTTCTTTTGTTCCTGTAACAAGATCTGCTATACCAGGAATTGGCATACCCCTGCTAAGCAATGGTTGTGAAAATACTACGGTAGATTACGACTGGCTAATGGAAGAATTAGAAAATTATAACCCGGAGAGCAGTAAAACACCCGTTTCGGTGAACCAGCTAAAAAATAAAATCACAGATTATTTTAATCCTCCGGTGCTGACTGACTTTTTCCAATCCGGCAGTGACACAGAGAAACTGGCCATAAGAATGATGAGTAGGGGAGGACATCGGATACGCCCCCTTTTAGCTGCAATAGCCTATCAGGCATGTTCCACAAATCCCTCAAATGAAGTTCAAAAACATCTGGCCATTGCCATCGAATGCTTTCATAAAGCTTCCCTGATCCACGATGATATTGAAGACGATGAAGCCATGAGATACGAACATCCTACTCTACATAAAGAACATGGCATCCCCACTGCAATCAATCTGGGTGACTTCCTTGTTGGAAAAGGGTATCACCTTCTCGCCGGTATGCCGGTTGAAAAGACAATCCAGGCCGATTGCTTCCGGGTTGTCTCCGAATCACACATAAAACTTTCTGAAGGACAGGGTGATGACATCTCCCTACCGAAACAAATCCGCCATAAATCCGTTGAAGATGTCATACAAATATTCAGCAATAAAACCAGCGAAGCCATCAAAGTCTCACTTCTTACCGGAGCAGTTGCAGGCAATGCACCTGACAAAATTTTAAATATTCTTGAATCTTTTTCCCATTGGTTTGGTATTGCATACCAAATCAGAGATGATCTACAAGAATTCCAATTAGAACACCGAAGAGTTAAACTTTTTGATTTTCCATTTCTGCTTATATTACTCAAAGAAGAAATGGAACTTAATCACGAAAATTTTAACGAAATTATTGATTCCGGAAATCTCAATGATTTTGTCGAAAAGGTTGATCAATTTAATATTACAACAAAAGCGGAAAAATATTTTCATGATACTGTAAACCAATGCTACGAAGAATTGAATAAATTGGATAACAATAGTTTGCGGTTAGCCCTGCATGCCATATCGGGCCGTATTTTTAAAAACCTATGAAACGTAAAAAGAATTCCATAATACCATTATACCAGCGTTTCATCCATTATACCCGTTTGGGATATGATTCCCTCGACAGGGAGAGCCGGAGTGAAATAAAAGCCTTCATCCTAAGGAAAAGGAATGAAGATGGTTTTTTTTCCGGCCGCGACAACCGGTCTGATCCATACTACTCTCTATTCGGCAACTGGTTAGCTGAAGCAGTTGGAATCCCGACCGGAAATAATTCCAGGGCAACAGGTGATCCGGATAAAATGGGATGGAGCCGGGCAGATGAACTGGCTGTTTTTTTTCTGTTGATCATGCAAAAAAAAAATGATTCCCAAGAATATTCAGTATTAAAACTCCTTCGCCTAACTTTTGGTGGCAAGAGCCAGACCAGCCTTTTCTATCGTTTTTTCCTCTTCATTCTGATCAGTGAGGCATGGGATAAAAGATATCTTTACTATTATCCGGTTCAGATGATATTAACTTTCTATTCACCTTCGGCCGGATCTCCCTGTAGTGTACATGCAGCTACTCTCATAGCAAGGCATGAAGTTTCTTTAGGGGTGCTGCAACAACAAAAAATGCTGTTCTCCTTCTTTGAAAAGGACAAGGGATTTAAAGCATTCCAACATCTTTGTGATGCTGACCTTTTATCAACAGCAACAGCTCTTTTTGCCCTGAAGACTGCTGGAGCAGATATGAGAATTATTGCACCGTCTTGCCTGGATTTCATTGAGAATAACTATGCATCCGGGGCCTTTCTGGCAGGGAACGGCGATCAGTCGCGTGATTTGGAATATACTTTTTACGGTCTGTTGGCACTGGGAACTCTGGCCTGAAACGAGCATGTCGGTTCAGGATACAAAAACCATGAAATACACTTGCGTATTCTGTCGAACACTGCAAAAATAAACGATGGAGTGAGGCAAATAAAATATGCGTGCTCCATCTGATACCATGGAAAATAAAACATTTTAATCAGATAAAACACCATTGAAATGATCATCACATGAAGCAAATAAAAAACAAATTAGAACTAAAAATAAACGAGCTGGGCAACAGTGTGGTTCAGTCCGTTAACCCGGAAGGATTCTGGGACGGCAGGCTCTCTTCCAGCGCCCTTGGTGGTGCGGTTGCTGTGGCAGCACTCTGGTTTGACAATCCTGAAAAAAACGCGAGGGAAATTAACCTGGGCCTTGATTGGTTAAGACAAACCATCAATGCCAACGGAAGTTACGGAGATACCCCGGAAAGTCCGGGAAATATCAGTACCAGCCTCCTGGTTTATGCAACTTTTAATCTTTTTTCTGATCAGAAGGATTGGATTAAATCTCTTCAGAACAAAATAGCCAAGTATCTAAATGACAACCAAGTAGACACAAGGTCGCCACAAGTTGCACAAACTATTCTGGACCACTACAAAGACGATTTTACCTTTTCTGTCCCGATTCTTGCCTTATGCGGTGTTTGCGGAGTTCCCGGGAAATCAGCATTTTCGCATATCCCTCAACTGCCTTTTGAACTGGCCTTACTTCCGCGCAGTTTTTACCGCATCCTGAATTTAAGCGTGGTGAGTTATGCCATTCCTGCCCTTATTTCAGTAGGGATACTCATTTTCAAAAAGAAAAATTCAAACTTTCTCTGGAAAATAATCCGTCGCTTTTCTATAGGAAAAGCACTGAGGCTCCTACACAACATGTTACCTGAGAGTGGGGGTTATCTCGAGGCCATCCCGCTGACAGCCTTTGTAACCTTGAGTCTGATCAATGCAGGGTACAGAAACCATGAAACGGTGCATCGTGGGATTAAATTTCTTCAATCGACACAACGGACCGATGGAGGTTGGCCTATTGATGTAAACCTTTCCACCTGGGTAACCTCTTTAACCGTGAAAGCCTTTCGCGACCGGCTGGATCAATTCCTGTCTGAAGGGATGAAAAATAAACTTTCCCTCCATTTCAAATCCATACAAAACAAAAAGGTTCATCCCTTTAACGGAACCCCTCCCGGAGGATGGGGATGGACCAGTTTTACAGGATCAGTACCGGATGGAGACGATACTCCCGGAACTATCCTTGCTTTACTGAAGCTTCAGCCAAAAGAGAAAGTTAAAAAAGAGATTTTGGCAGCTTGCAAATGGCTGAACTACCTACAGAACAGCGATGGAGGATTTCCTACTTTTTCGAAGGGATGGGGGAAACTCCCTTTCGACAGAAGCTGCTCCGACCTTACCGGTCATTGCCTGTTGGCCATTTCATCCGTGCTGGAAACCTATTCAGGAGAGCTGACCGAAAAAGAAGCGAAAATGTTAAAAAAAATGTTCGGGAAAGCCCTGAACTATATTGAAGTTAACCAGAAAAACAACGGAAGCTGGCTTCCCCTTTGGTTTGGTAATCAACATACCAAAGAATTTCTCAATCCTGTTTATGGTACTGCCCGGGTGACCACTTACCTCAAAGATGCTTTAACAAATTCCTGGCATCATCTGGAAATAAAAAGCCGGATCAACAAACTCATAGAAAATGGAACCACTTTTTTACTCACGGTAAGAAACAATGACGGCAGCTGGGGAGGCAATAAAAACATAACAGGAACCATCGAAGAGACAGCCCTGGCTGTTTCAGCCATTGCATCTGAAAAGCATTTGCAGGAATGTTACGAGGCATTGCAGTGGCTTGATGCTTTTCATGCGCAAAACGGGATGAAAGCTGCACCCATCGGCCTCTATTTTGCCCTTTTATGGTATGATGAACAGATGTACCCAGTTACAGCATACCTGGAAGCCCTGACACGGGTCACTGAAATTACCGACCGCAAACCAGGGTAAAACACTCCTGAAAATAAAGCTACTTTTCCAAAACAATACGATGGGTGACCTCTTTGCCGTTGAAATCACGCAGAAGAAGAAGATATAATCCTGAAGGGGCATCAATCTTGATCCGCACCCTGCTGTCATGCACTTTCTCCTTGGTAACGCACTCTCCCCCACTGGTAAAAACAGCATACTCACAAAATTCATCTGCTCCGTCAATGTATAGTATTCCGGCCGTGGGATTCGGATAAATACGAAAATTTTCACTTTCTGTTTCCGGGAAAAGAGTGGCTGTTACAGACAGGGAATCGGAAGCAATGAGCACAGGACGCCTGTTTGCTTTATAATACATGGTTTTATAGCGATAAATATCTTCGTCGAAATCGGCTTTTTCAAATAACTCATGTAACCAGCTTTCAGGGGAAGTTTCGTAATACAAAGAAGCCTTCACCTTTGCATGGGTGGAGATGACCAATCGGGAAAAAGAATAAATGACGGATTCAACACCGGAACCGTTAAAATAATCAGAGTCGCCTGTGGCTCTTCCCACTACCCTAACGGTATCATAGTTGGCATGCGAATGCTGAAATCCCGCGGGAACTATCCGGTTATCCTTCAGGGGAACATACGCTTTCTCAAGAATGGTGGTTACTTTTCCCTTTGTATCTCCCATCACAAACTCGTAAATCTGAACCTGATCCTCATTGTTAATTTGTTGATAATGAGGCTTAAAATTCTCCCGGTCAGTGTTGCTAAGGGCTGCTGACCCCGGCTTGCCGGAATGAAAAAGGGTGTCGGCATCCTGAATGAAAAGAAATTCCAGATAGGCTCTCCGGCTTGGAAAACCGGTTGGAAATTTATGCCCGGCCTTATTCTTCAATGTCACTTCAAAAAAAACGGAATCATTC
>JAQVON010000092.1 GCA_028702595.1 Mariniphaga sp.
TTCATGCCGGAGTAAAAAGATTGCTATATTTGCACCTCAAATTTTGAAAAATGGCGAGGTAGCTCAGCTGGTTAGAGCGCATGATTCATAATCATGAGGTCGGCGGTTCAAGCCCGCCTCTCGCTACGAAAAATCAAGAGGTTGCAACAGTTAAAATTTGTAACCTCTTTTTATTTGCACACAATTTGCACACAAAAACTGCGTTTCCAAAATCAGTCTGATTCCTTAAAAGGAACCATGCCCTTGTTCAGTTTCAAAATATTCCCATTTTGGTAATAATTTTGCCCTCGCTTTAATATTTCGTTCTATTGAACGTGAAGAAACACCAATAGCTTTAGTTAATACGCCAGTCGGTACAGGATTGATATCAAATGCCAGAGACAATTTCCAGCCATTTTTTCCTAACAGGAAACCGTGATTTCTCAGGTGATCATCTGTGTTTTTTACGCAGATATTAAAGACGATTCGTTTCCATAATTCGTGCAAATCAGCATTCACGTGATTTTTATCTCCGGATTGCATAATAAAACCTGCCAAATCAAGGTAACTTAGTCCGATACTGTAGTTGTCACCATCCTTGCAGCCCAACATTGTCATTGCCGATGCAAAATGAATTCGTTTGTTACCGGGTTGGCGATCAAATCTTTTGGAAATGTAAGTGTATTGATTACCGGAAAATTTTTGAACCGTTGCATCAGGCATGTTGATTCCCGAGTTCACAGCAAGATCATGAACAACCATCTCTCATCCACCAACATCGACATCGTCATTCCGACTTGGAAATTTAGCGATCCACAAGTGGTTATTTTTATCCAATACACTCGCTTTAGGTCGTGCACCTCCCAATGATGATCCCGGCGCAGTTAAAAGATTGAGCCATTTCAGATAATCGGGATCATCAACTGAATCATCTTTTTCCAACTGCAGACTGGCATATTCCAGTTCCCGAAGCGATGTCCAGGGGAGTGCAGCCATCTCCCTGTTGTCGTTAAGGAATGGACCATCCGGCGACTCTTTAAACCGCAAAGCTCCCATCCGGTGCTCATCATAAACAGCGAGTAAAAAGTCTGATTGCATCAGGTTTTTTTTGCGGTCTGTTTTCCATTCTTGCCAGTAATGCTTCCCTCCTGCGCATCAAAACACGTCCCCACCGGTCGGGAGATGAATCCAGGAACACACCAAAATTTGGTTTATCATCCTGCAGATATTGCGGCCCGGAGTAGTAATTCAAATCGGGATCCAAAACAAAAAGCTGATTAGAATGAAGCCAATTATCATCGTATTCGAATGAAAAGATTTCATTTCCACGAAGGGATTCCGCGCGTAAAGTTCCGATTGAAACAGGACCGTTTAATCCTAACCAATCAGCATAAACATAAATATTTTTTGTTGCCATAAAAATACTTTTACGCCTGGTTGTTTTTTGTACCAATTAGTTTACTGTCCTGAAGTTTTCGCCCCAGTTTATCATCGGCAGCTACTTTTTCAATGTCGTCAGACAACCCCAAAACAAACAGCACCTGAACATAAATTCCCATGGCTACGCTAGGTAACCCCTTTTCTACTGAAACCAATGTCCGGCGACTAATGCCTGCACGTTCTGCCACCTGTTCAGCAGTTAATTTACGCCGAAGCCTGGCCAATTTTATATTTTCACCAAAAATGGTCATTGCTTTTGCCAGTTTAGGTAACAAAACCGTATTTCTATTTTTCATGTTGTGAATTATTTTGCACAAATATAATCATTCTGAGTAAAATAATGCACTCAAATTAGAATTAGATAGCGAACGTATTCTTTCTGTCGGAGAATTTTTTTCAGGATTTAAAATGAAGCCTTCTGAAACTGCATCTGAATGAACCAAAAACAATAAAATTAAGCGGTTTAATACCTCATCGTACAATTGTGGCACCGAAAATGGGAAAAATTACGAACCGTATTGTCTCGAAATTTTATAATATTTGTGTTTATGAATTAATCAGGCTAAAGCACGGAACGGGTAATTCCAGACCCTTTGGGCTTCTGCCCGGTCAGGCAATTTAAGGCGCAAATTGTCCGATAAATCGCCGCCGGATTCCAACCTTTTTTGTACTCTATTCGCTCACCTTCAACGATTTTCCCTGAAATCAACTTCTCAATATTAATGTGTATTGCCATGCCGTTTTATTTGAGTCTATAAAAATAGAAAATTGAAAATAGTTTACGTGTCAAAACTTGTCAGGAATCTTGCATTTTTCACCCGTTCTTCTTTTTCAAAAGAAGCCAGGCAATTTTCTGTTGTCTTCAAATCCTTATGTCCCAATGAAAACCATACCCGGAAATCAAAAAAAGCAGTAACTGATTGGTATACAGATACTGCTTTGTAAATAAAGTGGGCTGTACTGGATTTGAACCAGTGACCTCGTACGTGTGAGGCACGCGCTCTGAACCAACTGAGCTAACAGCCCGCATAATGCTTTCTGTGGAGATAAGGGGACTCGAACCCCCGGCCTCTTGAGTGCGATTCAAGTGCTCTGGCCAACTGAGCTATATCCCCTTCAAAAAGCTTCTGTTCTTCATCTCCGGATAATTCGCACTCCCTGTTCCTATCAATAATTACCTCTGACAGGTTCCTTCCTGTTTGTTCAAAAGTTACCGGTTATATTCAAAGAACAAACATAACAGAAAAAGGATGACAAAACTAATCATTTTATCATTCATAAAACAGGTAGAAGATCCATTTTCTCAGGAAAAAATAACTTCACAGGCAAAAGCAAACAGGATGAAAGCATGATGGCAACCCGTTTACCGGCTGGAAAAGCTAAAACGGAACAGCCACATATACCTGAATGGTACGGTGTGCTGCATCGCCCAGCAGAGTTTCGGCTATTTTCCCCTCCTTTGCAACTTGTGTTAAACCATATTTATAGGTAAAACCCAAATAAACAGGAGATAAAAAAAACCTTAATCCCCCCTGGAGTCCAAAATCGAGTGAATTGAAATAATCTTTATCCAGATCGTCTTCAAAGGTTCCATCTATTTTGGAACCAGCAAGAAAACCAACGTAGGGTCCCAGTTGAAAATCAAAGTCTTTTGCCAGATTATAAACGAGGTTTACAGGAAGATCAATATAACTCTGAATCAATTTAGCCTCAACATTTTCCATTGGATCCCATTTGGTTCCTTTTTGAGAAAACAGCAATTCCGGTTGCACCGAGAAAGCTTCGGAGATGGGAAAATTCACGAACACCCCGGCATGCAATCCGGTTACCATATTCTTATCTGACGCGTCCTCAATACTAAGATTTGATAAGTTTAGGCCTGCTTTGGCTCCAAAAGTTGTTTGTCCGTATACCGTTCCAAACTGCAATAAAAGTATGCCTGTAAAAAGGCTGATGATCATAAAACTTTTTCTAAATCTATTCATAACTTTTTTTTTAACGCAAAGGCAATGAAACATGTGGTAAATCTTTTGAAAAAGATCTGCTCCACTTTTCCAAAACCTTTGTCAAGTTAGTAATTAAAATAATTTTAGGTTAACTATTAGAGACTGTTTTAAATTTATCCATTTATTCTATTTTGCGTCTTTATCACTCATACTGCTGCAAAATTTCCTTAAATAGCTATGGCTAGTCGCGTCAATTTTGCCTTGTCTGAGCAAAAAACAGATCAAAATATTTCTAAAAACAAAATCAAAACAGTCTCTTAATTGTCAAAAAAAAACCAGATAAAAAAACAACTAAAATACCTGCTTAGGGTTGGATTTCTCCTTTTTCAGCTGCTTCTTTCAGGTTTTCATCGGCGATAATGCCTATTTCAACTCTTCTGTTCAGTGCCCGGCCTTCGTCGGTGTTGTTATCAGCTACCGGCATGGTTTCGCCAAATCCCTTTTCAGTAATCCGGTCATTTGTCACACCAAGTGAAAGCAGGTAATCGGCTACTGACTTAGCCCTTCGTTCTGAGAGTTTTTGGTTATAGCTGTCAGAACCTGCGCTGTCGGTATGTCCGTCGACCTGAATTTTTGTATCCGGGTAATTGTTCAACACATTGGCCATCGACACCAGTTCTTCTTTTGCAGTAGCCATTAAATCAGACGAATCAAATCCAAAAAGGATACCGGATTCCATGGTCACCTGGATGCCCTCGCCTACCCGCTCAACTTTGGCATTTTCCAACTCTTTCTCCAGTTCTTCAGCCTGCTTGTCCATGTATTTTCCGATGAGGGCTCCGGCTGTTCCACCAACAGCTGCACCAATGATGGCTCCTGTTGCGGTGTTGTCTGAACGGCTTCCAATTACGCCTCCAAGTACGGCTCCGGCACCGGAACCTATGGCACCACCTTTTAATGTCCTGGTTGCATTGCATGCAGGAAAAAGCATGACAACGGCAATGGCAACGACAAGAAAATTAGACTTTTTTTTCATGTTGTAAAAATTAAATTATTAGTAAAAACTCATTCAATATTAAGCTCAATATTTAAAAATTATTCGGGTACAGTTAGAGACTGTTTTAAATTTCCCCAAAAAAAATAAAAAACAATAAAAAACAAACAATTACCATACCATTGACCACATTACGATGTATTAACAGTGGTAACGAATAACTATTATAATAAAACAAGATGAGACACAATTTGTTGAACGGGAGGGGAAATAATTAATTTTCTAATCCTTCTTCTTTACGAACAGAACGAAAAAATTCCCTGATTATCAAATTGAGAATCAGAAAGGGATATTCATTGGTGGTTAACGATCGAGTTTCTGTTTTGAGAAGGTAGGGCCGTCAGAGCGAATTGAATTTTCCGAAAAAAAGATTCTGTCGATTCTTGGATACCTGGCTGTAAAAGCAGTATCCCAACCGTGATAAATGATCCAGTCTTTACCGTATTTATCCTGATACATAAAATGGTGACCTGGTCCTTTCACCATTTCATTAGAAGAAAGAATGGTATCGGGTTGTTCAGTAAATGGGCCTTCCGGTGAAGATGCCACAGCATACCGGACATGGTACGTTTCATTTGTCCATGCCCCACTGCTATATGTCAGGAAGTACTTATTATATCGGTATTGCAGGAAAGGCCCCTCCTGCCATTTGTGGTGACTGACAATCTGTTTGGGTTTACCTTCCACCCGGTTGGGTGCCAGGAGGCGATCCACATAAATCTGGCCGGCAGTAAGTCCGTCACTGTTCAGGTGTTCAATCGTGTAAAACATATACATTTGTTTATCTTCATCGATAAAAACATGACCATCGATGGAACCATGAGGAATAACTACTCCCCTGTCTTGATAGGGTCCCTGGATACTGTCAGATACTGCCAGTCCGACGCGGTTACCTGAATTCCTTGGTGAATGTTCAGGTGTAGCTGTATAGTACAAATGCCATTTCCCGTCGATCCTGATCACTTCAGGAGCCCAAAAATGGTTGTAGTTCCAGTCGGTCTTGCCTCCCCGCTCAACAGCTCCCCGTACAAACTCCCAGTTCACAAAGTCCCGGGTACGATGAATGGGAATAAACCTTCCGTCTTCTGCTTTCCCTGTTGCAAACAGATAATAAAATCCGTTATCATACATCAGACAGGGATCGGCCAGGTACTTATCGATGATGGGATTTCTATAGGTTAATCCTTTATCTTCCAACAGTTCTGTATCCGTATTGGAATCATTCTGCCTGCCCTGACCCCGGTTTCCTCTGCAGGAAACAAGAAGAGCCAGTGCAGAGATAAAAACAAAGATTTTTACTTTACTCATGGTTCATTGTTCACATCTTGATTAAAAAAATCCGGAAAATCCAATTTAAAATTCCTTTTGTTTTAATTATTTTGCCAGAAACAACAAATATATAAAAAAAGACTACAAACAAACTGAAGTTAAATTTTACTGGAAACAGTTATTTGCATAAGACGATAAAATGAATTTAAATAATCAACAGGGATTTGACAGTGAGAAATATCTTGACCACCAAACAGCGGCCATACTGGAGAGAGTTGAACGGTTCAATCAACGTCTTTACCTGGAGTTTGGCGGGAAGATACTTTATGATTATCATGCTGCCCGGGTACTACCTGGATTTGATCCCAATATTAAAATGCGTCTTTTGCAGGTATTAAAAGACAAAATAGATGTCATTTTTTGCATCAATGCAGGAGATATCGAACGAAAAAAGGTTCGGGCCGACTTTGGAATTACATATGATGTTGACACCTTAAAAACCATCGATGACTTCAGGGACTGGGGTATTGAGATTACAGCTGTTGTCATTACCCGGTACAAGAATCAACCGCAGGCAAAAGCGTTTAAGAATAAACTTGAACTTAGGGGTATCAAAGTTTATACTCATACCTCCACTAGTGGTTACCCCACCGACATAGACAAGATTGTCAGCGATCAGGGTTATGGATCGAATGCATATATTCAAATCTCAAAGTCAATTGTTGTGGTAACAGGCCCCGGTCCGGGAAGTGGGAAGTTAGGTACCTGTCTGTGTAACCTGTACCACGACTATAAAAACGGGGTGAAAGCCGGCTATGCCAAATTTGAAACATTTCCGGTATGGGATCTGCCTCTCGATCATAAAGTAAATATTGCCTATGAAGCTGCCACGGTCGATTTGAATGACCGGGTTTTAATTGATGGACATCATCTGAAGGCATACAACATAAAAACAGTAAATTACAACCGTGATATTGAAGGATTTCATTTACTGAAAAGAATCATTGAAAAGATCACAGGCAGGGAATCGTTTTACCAATCGCCTACTGATATGGGGGTGAATCGTGTAAGCACGGGAATTATCAACGACAAGCTGATAGCAGAAGCTTCCCACCAGGAGATTATCCGGAGGTATTTCAGATATGCCGTGGAATATGCTTTAGGACTGACTGATAAAGACACACTGGATCGGATTTTGGAGATCATGGATAAAACGGGTGCAAAAATTGAAGACAGGAAGGTTGTATTTCCGGCACGGCAGGCAGCCAAAGAGGCAGAAAAAACAGGCAAGGGCAATGCCGGTTTTTATTGTGGGGCTTCCGTTGAGCTTCAGGATGGAACAATTATTACCGGTAAAAATTCTTCGCTGATGCATGCTGCTTCCAGTCTCATTTTAAATGCAACCAAGCACTTGGCAGGCTTGCCAGACAGCATGTATTTACTGCCTCAAAACATCATTGATTCAGTCACTCATTTGAAAAAGAATATCCTGAACGGAAAAATGATCAGTCTTGATGTAGATGAAACCCTGATCGTATTGGGGATAAGCGCCCTGTCGAATCCGGCCGCCCAAATGGCTCTGGAAAACCTGAAGCAACTGCGCAACTGTGAGGTACACCTGACCCATATCCCTACGCCCGGTGATGAAGCCGGCTTAAGGAAGCTAAATGTAAACCTGACCTGCGACCCGAAATATTCAAGCAAGAGCCTTTTTATCAGCTGATTAAATTACTGTTTTTTGTTTTCGTATATCTTGATCTTCTTTTTTTTGACCCTGCCTATTTCATTGCCCGTACCGGTGAATCATTCCCTGTAAATCGATTTTCTTCGAAAAATCTACATTGTATTCTATTCATTCAGACCATCGCGGCATAAAACAAAAAAGTTTCCCGGAATTTATTGGTATTGAATTACAATAAAAAATTATTCAGGTAAATAAATGGCATTATCTAAATTTAATTAATTATTTTTATTGGGTTAATAGTATTCATTTAAAACAAACAACATGGAAATTATTGGAACCATTCTCATTGGTGCAGTAGCCGGATGGCTGGCAGGATTAATTTACAAGGGCAAAGGACTGGGACTCCTGTGGAACATTATTATAGGTATTGTTGGAGGCTTTGTGGGCTACTGGCTGCTAGGCCTTTTGAGCATCAATCTGGGCACCGGATGGGTTGGAGCAATTCTGACAGGCGTAATCGGCGCTATAGTCATCCTCTTCCTGGCAAATTTGATCTTTAAGAAAAAATGACCGCTCCGGGTTTATTCCTGGGTTGCCTTTTTTATTACAGGGAAACCAGAGCAAAACATTCAAAAATACCTGAATGGAAAAAGAGGTGATTGTTGCTGTTGCTTTGGGGATTGGGCTGAGTGCCAGTACAGGATTTAGAATTTTCCTGCCCATGCTGATCACAGGATTGGCAGCCAGGTTTGGATTTCTTGAATTGGGTGATAATTTCGCCTGGTTATCTTCATCTGTTGCGCTTTTGAGTTTAAGTGTAGCATCAGTTGTCGAAATTCTGGCATATTACATTCCTTTTGTTGATAATCTGCTTGACACCGTTGCCATGCCTCTGGCTGTTGGGGCAGGAACCCTGCTGGCTGCATCCGTACTTCCATCGGACAATAATTTTTACCGATGGGTACTGGCCATTATCATAGGAGGAGGTGCTTCAGCAGTTGTTCAGGGAACTACATCCATGCTTCGGCTTGGCTCCTCCGGCACAACGGCAGGTGTGGGAAATGCGGTTGTGTCGACGGGGGAAAATGTGGCTTCAGCCAGTATTCCCGTGGTGACCATCATTGCACCACTTCTGGTAGCAACAGCATTAGTTCTTTTGTTCATTTACATGATTAGAAGAGTATTCCGCAGAAAAAATGTAAGATAAGCAATAAATTACACAACTAATCTGTCAATTCATTGTTATTCATCCAAACAGATTCTCATGTGTACAAAGTAAATACGATGAAAGCACAGAGGTCATTTATCCGAAGAATAGACAACAGAACACTATTATTCACTATTTTATTCACTTAATAACGCAACATGGAAAATTTATTAAATTCAATTTTATCCCGCATTGATGACAATTCATTGCAGGCAATCGGTCAACAGGCAAATGCTTCACCTACGCAAGCTAAAAGTGCACTGGCCAGTGCAATTCCCATACTGATGAATGCTTTGGCAAAAAACAGCAGTACGCCGGATGGTGCCCAGTCACTTCAAAATGCTTTGGCACGTGATCATGATGGCAGTTTGCTGGACAACCTGGGCAGCCTTCTTCAAAATCCGGATTCAGCCAACGGGGCAGGAATACTTAAGCATGTACTCGGCAACAAACGGCAAAATGTGGAAAAATATATCAGTCAGGATTCAGGACTGAGTGGTGGGTCTGCTGGTAAAATTCTTGAAATGGCTGCTCCCATTCTGATGGGGTATTTGGGTAAAAAGAATGCAACCGGAAGTAATAATGTAATTGGCAATCTGTTAAACTCATATGTTAAGGCAGAGAAAAAACAAGCGCCACAAGCTCAAAGTATCATCAATCAGTTACTCGACCGTGACAATGATGGCAGCATCATGGATGATATAGCTGAAATGGGCATGTCGTTCCTGGGAAAAATGAAAAAAAGATAATTTTCTGCTTTGTATTTTTTCCAAACAAAAAACCGGGATTACTCCCGGTTTTTTGTTTCTCTTAAGTCATCTCTTTCAATCGTCTGATTCTTTCAGATGTTGGTGGATGGGTGCTGAACAAACGCGCAAATGATTTACCAGAAAACGGATATACAATAAACATATGTGATGTTGCCTGATTCCCGGACATGGGAATCTGTTTGCTCCAGTTCTCCAGTTTTGAAAGGGCATTGCTCAGGTACAGCGGATTTCCGCTTACACTGGCGCCGAAATGGTCAGCTTTATACTCCCGGGTTCTCGAAATGGCCATCCGGATAAGAGATGCTGCCAGGGGGGCCAATATAACTGCCAGAAGGAGAAAAAGAAGATTTCCGCCCCTATTGTTTCTACTGATTCCCGTGCCAAATCGTGAAGCATACCCCAGGTAAGAGATGGCTCCGGCAAATGTAGCGGCTATCGTACCGATTAGTATATCCCGATTTGCGATATGCCCAAGCTCATGCCCCAGAACGCCAGATAATTCCTCATCATTCATACTATTGACTAATCCTCTGGTCACTGCTACTGCCGCGTGACTGGGATTTCTACCCGTGGCAAAAGCATTGGGTTGGTTCTGGTTCAGCATATAAACCTTCGGCATGGGTAATTCAGCTTTTCGGGCCAATTTTTCAACCAGCCGGTTAACCTGATGATCAGCAGGCAATTCCTCTGCTTTATATGCTTTTAGTACCAGCTTATCGCTGAAAAAATAACTGATAAAATTAGTTACCCCTGCAAACAAGAAGGCAATGACCATTCCACCTTGCCCGCCCAGTGCACCACCAATAAACAAAAACATAAAAGTTAGAATTGCCATGAGGCCAAACGTCTTCAATCCATTCATAACCAATTCAATTTCAGCCAATCGGAGGAATAACAAGCACCTGTCCCGGATAAATTTTGTCGGGATGCTTCAACATGGGCTTATTGGCTTCAAAAATTACCGGATACTTGTTGGCATTCCCATAAACCTGCCTGGCAATCCTGGAAAGACTGTCGCCTGGTACAACCGTATAAAACTGTTTTTCCGGCTCAGCTGCTTCCACAGGTATGGCATCAGCTTCTTTGACCGGCGCAACAACAGTTAACCGGTCCTCCACTTTTGAAATGCCTTCCACATTCCCTGCTATTACAATGATCTTGTTCTTATTTAGCAGAGTATCCACACTGCCGGACAAAACAACCGACTCATCATCTACAGTTACATTCAAATTTCCAACTTCAAATCCGTAACCCTTGATGTGACTGATAATCTTTGCAGCCTTTTCCTGCTCCTTCTCTTCTTCCGATTTACCAAAAAGCTTTGAACCAGCACCTTTTAAAAATGAAATAATTCCCATATTCAAATCTTTTAATGAGTTTGAAACTAATCATATACCTCAAAAGTCACCTTGCAGGTAACTCTAAACTCCGTTACGTTGTTGTCTTTTACAACAGCACTCTGATCCTGGATATAAACCGACCGGATCCCCTTTACTGTTTTTCCAGCACTCTTTACTGCATCCTTCACTGCGTCTTCCCAGCTTTTTGAGGAAGAAGCCATAACTTCAATTACTTTTAATACTGCCATGATTAAGTATTTTTAAATGATACATATTTGCTCTAAATGTAATAAAAGAAAATGAATTTAATGAGCAGAGCATGATGGAAAAAATATTTTATCGTTTGTTTTAGCAGATGTGGCAAATACCGTTAAAGGAATCACTAATAATAAGTCAAAAACGAAGTATTAACAGCATTGCAGGAAGATCAGTTAAGGATTGAAAAAAATTAAAAATATTTCGCACGGAGTACCTATATACTATCAGATCACTTACCTTTGAGGGGAATCGTGTGATTAACTTTTTGTTGGGAGAATATG
>JAQVON010000160.1 GCA_028702595.1 Mariniphaga sp.
CTGAGTAAATTGATCTGTTCCTGCTGAACCAGCTTGTTGATCATTAAAGTGTGATCGAACCGGTTAACAATATTTTTTTTAACTATCTCTTTTAGCTCAGCAAAATCCATCACCATCCCGGCCTTGGGATGGCCGGGATCATTCCTGGGGGCTCCGGTTAATGTTACTTCCAGGTTATATGAATGCCCATGGATATTATAGCAAAGGCCATCGTAGTGATAAAGCGTATGTGCCATTTCAAAATGAAAACGTTTGGTAACCCTGATTTTTGGCATGTCAAATAATTCAAATTTAATGTGGCAAAAGTACCCAATTTTATACTGAATCCCTATTTTTGTATTCGAAATGCAATTGTAAACATGACGATAAAGAAACCTACAGTTTTAAGCGGAATCAGGCCTACGGGTTACCTGCATCTTGGAAATTATTTTGGAGCAGTGCGCAATTTTGTAAGAATGCAGGATGATTTTAACTGCTATTTTTTTATTGCTGATATTCATTCGCTTACCACTCATCCCATTCCAACCGATCTTGAATCGAGTGTGAAACAGGTATTAGCAGAGTATCTGGCTTGCGGTATTGATCCTGAAAAAGCAACCATTTATATCCAAAGCGATGTACCGGAGGTAACCGAGTTGTATACTATCCTGAACATGAATGCCTACCTTGGAGAGCTGGAACGCACCGCTTCCTTTAAAGATAAAGCCCGGAAACAACCCGACAATGTGAATGCCGGCCTGTTGACCTATCCCGTGCTTATGGCTGCAGATATTATCATTCATAAAGCCAACTTTGTGCCGGTGGGGAAAGATCAGGAGCAAAACCTGGAAATGGCCCGCAAGTTTGCCCGCAGGTTTAACCGGATGTATCACAAAAAAGTGTTCCCAACTCCGAAACCATTTACATTCGACGGGAAGGATATGATAAAAATACCCGGCCTCGATGGGAGCGGGAAGATGGGAAAGTCGGAAGGGAATGCCATTAACTTATACGAAGAGCCTGCGGCCATTAGAAAAAAAGTGATGAAAGCTGTTACGGATGGCGGCCCTACAGTGATGAACCAGGAAAAACCTGTCGCTATCCAGAATCTTTTTTTCCTGATGGAAATTGTGTCGGAACCTTCTACTATTGAGCATTTTAATAGTCTGTACAACAACTGTCAAATCCGATATGGTGACCTGAAGAAGCAGCTGGCTGAGGATATCATTTCCTATACTTCACCTATTCGTGAACGGATAATTGAAATTTTAAAAGATAATAATTACCTCGCAAAAGTAGCACGCCTGGGAGCGGAAAAAGCCAGGGAGTCAGCATCAAAAACGCTAAACGAAGTGAAAGAAGTTGTTGGATTCAGAAGATTGTTTTAAGGATTATTTTACCCCATTTTTTCATAGATGCCGGGCTTTTGTCCGGCTTTTTGTTAGGTCAGAAACCTGACCCGTTTCCCTTTTGCTGTAACAGAGAACTCTCCGGGTGAATATACCTTTTGTCCGTTGAGGTATGTGCCAACTACCTGGTGAGTAAACTCCCGGCCTTCAAAAGGCGACCATCCACATTTATAGAGGATGTTTTCACGCGATACCACCCAGGTTTTTCCGGGATCGACCAGCACAAGATCAGCGTAATATCCCTCCCGGATATATCCCCTGCGGTCGATGCGAAACAGGTCAGCAGGAGCATGACACATCTTTTGTACTACTTTTTCGATGGAAATAATTCCCTTTCTGGTCATTTCAAGCATGGCTGTTAATGCATGTTGAACCAATGGACCTCCAGAGGGTACTTTGAAATAAGTATTGTTTTTTTCCTGTAACGTATGGGGTGCATGGTCCGTGGCAATGACATCAATTTTATCAGAAAGTAAAGCTTCCCATAATGCCTCCTTGTCATGTATTGATTTGATGGCAGGATTCCATTTGATCAGATTTCCTTTTGTCCGGTAATCCCGGTCGTCGAACCATAAATGATGGACACAAACTTCTGCAGTAATTCTTTTATCTGATACTTTACCGGGAAGAAACAGACTCATTTCTTTGGCAGTGGAAAGGTGAAGAATATGCAGCCGGGTGTTGTATTTTTGAGCCAGTTCCACCGCTTTGGATGAGGAGGTGAAGCATGCTTCATCATTTCGGATCACAGCATGTCTTGAAACAGGAACATCTTCCCCGTATTTTTCTCTTTCAATTTGTATGTTTCTCTGAATAGTCGTTTCATCTTCGCAATGGGCAGCAACCAGTGTGGGAGCATTTTTAAATAACTCCGAAAGTGTTTTTTCTTTGTCAACCAGCATGTTGCCAGTGGAAGATCCCATGAACACCTTGATGCCGCAAATTTTTGCCGGATCAGTTTTTAGTACTTCCTCCAGGTTGTCATTGGTTACTCCCATGTAAAATGAATAGTTTGCATGGGAAACTTCGGCAGCTCGCTGATACTTTTGTTCCAGCAAGTCCTGAGTTACCGTTTGCGGATTGGTATTGGGCATCTCCATGAAGGTTGTAACCCCGCCAGCCACCGCAGCCCGGCTTTCACTGGCTATATCGCCCTTTTGGGTAAGCCCGGGTTCACGAAAGTGTACCTGATCGTCAATTACTCCAGGAAGAAGATAAAGGCCTTGAGCGTGAATGATCTCTGTTTTACTCAGGTCAAAATCTTTGGGGAGGATATAGGGAAACACCCGCTCAATTTTATCGTGGTTGATCAATACACTTCCTTTGTATTTCAACCCTTCGTTGATGATGGTGGCATC
>JAQVON010000026.1 GCA_028702595.1 Mariniphaga sp.
ACCAGACCTCCGACCGGGTTATCTCTTTCAACTGTGAGGGGATCAGGGTAAAGTCGGCCGGACTTGCACCCGGTGGCAGCAAAACATGAACATCAAAGTCATCTCCGGCAATTTTATTAATAAATGTCTCCAGGGGTAATATACTCACTGTAATTACCTGCTTATCGCCTTTGTTTTTGACCGTCTTTAACGGACACCCAAATAATAATGCGATGGAAAAAATAAATGCTATTCTGGCTATTCTCATCATCCTGTTAAGATAAAACAAAAAAATACAAACCTTGTTTGGTTGCCTGTAAAAAAAATTCAAATCCTCCCGAAGAATGCATACATGGCTACAACATCACTCCCTTTATCTCCCGGACAGCTTACTCCTGATCACCCGGATCATCCTTTCCTGCTAAAAACTGACTTTTTCAATAGCAGAATTATCCTTGCATGCTGCGAGTAGCTGCCGGTTGGTCTTATTCAACAAAGGATGTCTGAATTCGGGAGCCATTTCTGCAAGCGGAGCCAACACAAAAAGCCGTTTATCTACCAGTGGATGCGGGATTTTAAGTGTTTCTGTATGAAGAATCAAATCATCGAAGTACAACATGTCGATATCCATCTCCCTGGAAGTATAACGACCAGGAATCCGCTTCCTTTCAAATCCCTTTTCAATTTTCCCTATCGCTGCAAGCACAGCGCTGGGTTCAAGATCTGTTTCAAGAAGCAATACCTGATTCCAGAAATTCTCTTTCGCATAAAATCCCCAGGGGGGTGTTTCATAAATCGATGACCTATTTACAATCTTTCCAATATATTTTTCAAGACATGCGTAAACTTTGTTAAAATTTTCAATTTTATTTCCTTTATTTCCACCAATTCCCAAATATAACTTATGCATAGAATTGTATATTTGTAATTATTCTGAGAAAGTATTTACCAATCATTAAACAGCTAAAGGTAATAAATTATTAAATGACGAATTACGAATTACGAATCAATTTGAAGTGAGGCAAGTTCCTATCCTGTTTAATTCATAAAAAATATTTTTGAATTGGTAAAGTGTTATTTGCAAATGATTTATAATACAGATGAACGAAAAACATTTTTCACAAGTGCGTTTATTTCAATGCATCTGCTTCGTTGCGAAACCCTTGAAATAGACAACTATGCCTGCGGGTTCCGGCGCCTTGCATCTGCATCAAACTAAACGCATGAATTAAACAGGCTATAAAATAATTGACAACAATAAGATAAATACCGCTAAAATATTTAATTTTAAATAGATGAAAGAATTTTTTAAGTACGTACTGGCAACCGTAGTAGGCATTATTGCCATTTCCATCATTGGATTTTTTCTTTTTTTCATGGCTATTGGGATCATCGTATCCTCCACCGAGAAGCAGGTGACAGTACAAAACAATTCGTTGTTGGTGCTTGATTTAGAGCGTCAGGTTGTAGATCGTGCACCGAATGATCCATTTCAGGATTTAGAGATTCCGGGGTTCACCCAGATCAAAACGATTGGGTTAGATCAAATTCAGAGTTCGCTTGAGAAAGCAATCCATGATGATCGCATCAAGGGGGTTTACCTAAAGCTATCCGTCATAAACGGAGGAATGGCTTCGGTTGAGGAGATCAGGAATGCCCTCATTGCGTTTAAAGACAGCTGTGACAAGCCTGTATACGCTTACGGAAACATGTATGACCAGAAGTCCTATTACCTGGCTACTGTTGCCGACCAGGTTGTTATTCATCCGATGGGTTCGGTCGATTTAAGGGGCCTTGGGGGTGAAATGATGTTCTATACCAATGCGCTGAAAAAACTTGGTATAGAGATGCAGATTATCCGTCATGGCAAGTTTAAAGCAGCAGTTGAGCCATTCATGCTCGAAAAAATGAGTGAGGAAAACCGGGAGCAACAGTTGACATACATGAACAGTTTATGGCATCAAATGGTTAGGGGAATTTCTGCCATGCGTGGGATCCCGGAGGAGCAGCTCAATGAACTGGCCGATGCAGTGCAAACATTTAAACAGGGTGCAAAGGCCATGGAATCCGGGTTAGTTGATGCTGCAAAATACAAGGATGAAGTGCTCGATGATTTACGTGAAATTACAGGCATTGAAGGGACCAAAGGAGTACCTGTTGTCAGTGCAGGGAATTATGCCAAGGTAGAAATAAAAGGGAAAAGCAAACCTTTCAGTCGCAATAAAATTGCAGTTATTTATGCCCGGGGAGACATCGGCATGTCATTTGGTGGGGAAGCAATTATTGGAGATGAACTGGGTCGTGAAATACGCAAAGTTCGCCAGGACAGCAGTTATAAAGCTGTTGTTCTGCGGGTAAACTCACCAGGCGGTAGTGTTTTCGATTCAGAGGTAATCTGGAGAGAAGTCAAACTGGCTGCCGAAGAAAAAACCATGGTGGTTTCGTTTGGTGATGTGGCAGCATCAGGAGGGTATTATATCGCCTGCCCGGCCGATCAGATCCTTGCACATCCGAACACCATAACCGGCTCTATCGGCATATTCGGGATGATTCCCAACATGGGTGAATTATTAAACAACAAGTTAGGCATAACAACCGATGTGGTTAAAACCAACAAAAATTCAGACCTTCTTTCCGTAAGTCGCCCCATGACCCCTTACGAAAGGGAGATGATGCAACAAAACATTGAAGAAGGATACCATCTGTTCATTTCACATGTTGCGGAAGGAAGGGAAATGACGCTGGAAGAGGTTGATGCCATAGGTGAAGGACGTGTCTGGAGTGGTGAAAATGCAAAAGAAATCGGGTTGGTGGATGCATTTGGAGGATTACAGGAAGCAATAAAGCTGGCAGCAGAAATTGAAGGTCTGGATAATTACCGGACAGTTGCACTTCCTGCCCAGCCCGATCCGTTTCAACAACTCTTTAAAGCAGGTACTGATAATATTCGCGCCCGTTTCCTGAAAAATGAACTGGGTGATACATACCGGTATTACGAATATCTCAAAAAATCAACACAGATGAGCGGGGTATTGGCACGTATGCCTTATGACCTGGAGGTTTACTAAATATAATTCATTATTCTTCCTGCAATTTGGAGTAGTGAAATTTCGGCCAGTTTGGTTTGATATTTTATCGAAATCAACCGTTCTTCAGCATCGAGCAGGCTTTTCTGAACCTCACGGAGTTCAATGCCTGACAATGCTCCCAAACGGTAACGTTCCATGGCAATCTCCAGGTTTTCACGTGCTACATCCAGGTTTTCCATTTCCATTTTCACCAGGCGCAGGTTATTTTCATAGGCATAGAATACAGTGAGCAAGTCAGCCTGGATATCCTGTTCGATCTCCTGAGTTTGGTAATTCCGGTTTTCCACCTCGATCAGCGCATTGGATTTTTCACGGCGCCGGTTAAAGCCCTGGAAAATATCCATACCCAGCGTTACTCCATAGTTGAGTGCTCCCGACTGTTGATTGGCAAGAGCCAGCTCACCGTAGTCACTGATTGTACCTGTACCATACCCCCTGTAGGAGTAGTTATATCCCGATGAAAAATTCAGATATGGGTAGGCACGTGAAGCAATGATTTTATAATCGAGTTCCGAAACGATCTGATTCTTTCGGGCAATCTGCAGACCTGTATTATATTCCATAGTGGATGTTAACAGATCGGCATAAAGTAACGAAGGATTAAAAATAATGGAAGTATCCTGGATTACAATCCGATCTTCCAGATTTTCCAGTGCCATCAATTTTTTCAGACGAACTTCCGATTCAAGGATGGCTTCATTCTGCCTTGCCAGGCGCGAGCTATCCGCGTTCAGGTATACGATAGACTGCAGCAACTCGAGTTTAGAAGAGGCACCCAACAGGTATCGTTCTTCATCAATGCGCATCCGTTCCTTTGACAGGGAAACGGCATACTCCATGTTGTGGTAATAATTCAACTGCTGAATGTAATAGTAGTATTCGGCTACAATCTGGGCCATCAGGTTTTCCATAGCCATTTGCGTGTTGAGTTCCCCCAACTGCTTCAGTTCGTTTAATTTTTGATAGGTTGTTTGAACACTAAATCCACGGAAGATGGGCATATCCAGGTTCACTGCAGCAGATCCGGTAGTATTGTGTATGCCGGACGACGTCTTCTTCGAACCATTGTTCATATTTTGGGTGGTAGAAGTAACATTTCCTCCAAACCGGTTGGTGGTAGTTACAGAAGGTAAAAAACCAGCATTTCCACGTGTGTAGTTATTTTCTGATATCTCTTCCCTGTTGCGGGCAACTTTTACAGAAAAATTTTGCTCCAATCCGGTTGAAACACAACGCGACAGGTCAAATATTTCCTGAGCATGCACTTCTCCGGTTAGCCATAAGGCCAAAAACAATGTCCTTATATATCTCCTGTTCAAAAGGTTACTTATCATTCTTAGAGTTGTACACATTTTAATCTCATTAAACTTACAATTTTACTACGGTAGAAGATGAAACTCCCATAACTTTATCCTGTTCGTTAGTGGCATCCATCGTCATGTTCATTTCATCCTATTTAAACGGTTCATTTTCTATGCTATCCCCCTCACACCAAATTCGTCGTTCGTCATTGGACATTATCCTTAGCTGTCTGTTTTAATTCACTTGAAATAAACAGGTAAACACCAGGCACAACATAAAGGGTAAGAATGGTAGCAACTAGGAGTCCGCCAACCACTGCGACACCCATTGCCACGCGGCTCTGTGCACCATCGCCCAGGCCCAGGGCCAGTGGAAATATTCCCAGAATGGTTGACAGGCTGGTCATCAGGATGGGTCGGAAACGTGCAGCAGAGGCATATCTGATCGCTTCCAGTTTACTCATTCCCGATTCTTTTCGTTGGTTAGCAAATTCCACAATCAGGATCCCGTTCTTGGAAACAAGACCGATAAGCATAATAATTCCGATCTGGCTAAAGATGTTCATGGTAATATTAAAATACCACATAAAGAACAAGGCTCCGGTGAGGGCTAGCGGAACGGTCATCATAACGATAATGGGATCCTTAAAACTTTCAAACTGGGCTGATAGCACCAGAAAAATAAGTACAATAGCCAGGACAAATGCAAACATCAGGCTTGATGAGCTCTCCATAAAGTCTTTTGAGTCGCCTGACAACGCCGTCCGGAAGGAATCATCCAACACTTTATCGGCAATCTGATCCATAGCCTCAATCCCTTCACTGATCGTATTTCCGTCGGCCAGATTGGCCGATACTGTTGCCGAAACGAACCGGTTATAACGGTATAACTGAGGAGGGGCTGTAGTCTCCTTCAGGGTAACAAAATTATCGAGCTGAACCATTTGACCCTTGTCGCTTCTTACATAAAGAGATTTCAGATCGAGCGGTTTATTTCGTTCCTGCCGTGGCAATTCTCCCAGTATCTGGTACTGTTTCCCATTCATGATAAAGTAGCCAAAACGCTGACCACTAAGTGCCAGCTGTAATGTTTGCCCGATATTCTGAGTGGAAACACCCAGCAGGTTTGCTTTATCGCGGTTTATCTCGATCTGCAACTCAGGTTTGGTGAATTTCAGGTTTACATCAGGCATTACAAAAATGGGATTGTTGTTGACTTCAGTCATGAACTCCGGCAAAATTTCCCTGAGTCTGTTAATATCCGGAGCTTGGATAACATACTGGATGGGTGTACTGGCGCGTCTTCCTCCAAAAGTGGATTGCTGTACTACAGTTGCTCTTGCTATAGTTTTCTTTCGGAGTTCATTCGTCAGCTGACTAGCAATTTCCTGTTGGGAGCGTTCTCTATCGGAAGGATCTTTAAGAACGACCCGGACAAATGCAAAAGTTCCTCTCACCATGGTGGTTACCTTATCCCGTTCAGGGATCAGTTCATCCACCAGGGTCGCAATATCTTCAACGTAATCGTATGTGTACTCATAGGTAGCGCCCTCTGTTGTGGTAATTCTGGCATTCATCTGTGAACGGTCTTCCAGCGGAGCCATCTCTGCAGGAATAACTTTCCAGAGAACAAAAATAAGAACACCCGATAAGATCAGGATTGCCAGTGACAGGAATTTCATCCTTAAAAATTGGTCAAGGGATCGTTGATAAACTTGATTCAGCCGCACAAAATATTTTTCAGACCAGTTGTGAAGCGAGCTGTGCTTTTGTCTTGTTTTCAACAGTTTGGTTGACAACATGGGAGTAAATGTAAGTGCTACAAACGATGAAATCATCACGGCACCGGCTATAACAATACTAAACTCACGGAACAACCTCCCGGTCATCCCCTCAAGGAATACAATGGGGAAGAAGACGGCTACCAGGGTTATTGTGGTGGAAATGATGGCGAAAAATATTTCGTTTGATCCTTTCAGTCCGGCCTCACGGGGGGTCATCCCCTGTTCAATTTTCACGTAAATATTTTCCATCATCACAATGGCATCATCTACCACCAGGCCGATAGAAAGTACGATAGCCAACAGGGTAAGCACATTGATGGTAAAGCCTGCGAGGTACATGATAAAAAATGATCCGACAAGAGAAACCGGGATCACCAGGATGGGGATAATTGTTGTGCGCCAGTCGCGGAGAAAAAAGAAGATAATAACCACCACCAGGAAAAAAGCCAGGTAAATGGTGGTTTGCACCTCCCGGATAGATGACCGGATATATTGTGTATTATCGAATCCGATATCGATGCTCACATCGTCGGGCAAATCTTTTTTCATGAATTCCAGTCTGTCGTAAACATCGTCTACGATATCGATATGGTTGGCTCCCGGTTGTGGAACAATGACTGTAGCAATCATGGGTATTCCGTTCATTTTCATGATTCCACGCAGATCTTCCGGGCTCAGTTCTGCCCGTCCGATATCCCGCACCCGGATGAGCTGATCGCCCGTTTGTTTCAGGATCAGGCTGTTAAACTCTTCTGGAGTGGTCATCAGCCCCAGTGTCCGGATAGTCAACTCAGTAGTATTTCCCTCAATACTTCCGGCAGGCAGTTCCACGTTTTCGCGCACAATTGCATTTCGCACGTCGAGCGGGGTCATCTGATAACCTGCCAGTTTTGCCGGATCGAGCCAAATGCGCATGGCATATCTTTTTTCTCCCCAGATATCCACAGCACTCACTCCTGAAATAGTCTGGAGCTGTTCTTTGAATGTCAGTTCAGCAATTTCTGAAAGCTCCAGCAGGGATCGTTTCGGACTTTGCACAGCAATCATCATGATAGGCTCGGCATCGGCATCGGCTTTGGAAACTGTTGGAGGATCACAGTCGCGTGGCAGAAACCGCTGAGCTTGTGAAACTTTATCGCGTACATCATTTGCTGCTGTTTCCAGGTCGACCGACAGTTCGAACTCCACGGTAATCCGGCTTCTTCCCTGGCTGCTGCTACTGGTGAGTGTGCGGATTCCAGGGATGCCGTTAATGGATTGTTCTAACGGTTCTGTAATCTGGGTTTCAATCACATCGGAGTTAGCTCCCGGATAGGAAGTACTCACGGAAATGATAGGCGGATCGACACTGGGAAACTCTCTGACACCAAGGAAAGTCATGCCGATAGCACCGAAAAGCAGAATGACCAGCGAAAAAACAGTAGCCAGTACTGGTCGCTTAATGCTGAGTGAAGAAAGACTCATAATTCATCGTTTGTTATATGTTGATTGGTAACCAGCGTATCCAGCTGAATCGGCAAACCACTTCTAAGCTGAAGGATTGCAGTGGTTAACAAGGTATCTCCAAAATTTAATCCACTTCTGATTTGAATATGTGATTCGGTACGCAATCCGGTAGTTACCTTCCGCTCCTCGGCTTTCCCGTTTCTTACGATAAAGACTTTCTCCCCGGCCATTTCCGGTATCAGGGCTTCGGTAGGAATGGAAACCGCCTGGTCAATTTGCGAAAGCCGCGCTTTTATACTGGCGAACCTGCCGGGTTTTAGCTCTTCCTTAGTATTGGGATACAATGCACGAACAACAATGGTACGCGTATCAATATCTACTTTTGGTTCGATTGCATACACCCGGGCGTCAAAAGAATCCGGAAAGCCATCAATATTAAAGGTAATAGGAAACCCAGGAACCACCTCTCCTGAATAGCGTTCAGAAATGGAAAACTCTATTTTGAGTGGACTGAGTTTCACCAGCCGCACGATTTTTGTCTGCGTTGTGGCGAATGCACCTTCTGAAACCATGCGCAGACCAACAATTCCATGGAAAGGAGCGCGGAGTTCAGTTTCAGATATCCGTGCTTCCAACAGCATAATGTCAGCTTCAATGGTTTGCAATTCGGTGGCAACCTGGTCATAACTTTCACGACTGATTGCATCACGGTCGAGCAGTTGCCGTTGCCTGAATTCACGCTCTTCTACCAGTTTCTTTTGAGCCTGTAACTTTAACAGCTGGGCTTGCAAGGGCTTGTCATTAATTTTAGCCAGCAGGTCACCCTGTTTCACCCGGGTTCCCTCGTCAAAATAGATGCCCACAATCTTTCCTGATGTTTCAAATGCCAGATCAACTTCCTCGTCGGGTAACAAGGTACCTGTACTATAAATCAACTCATTCATCTGAGTTGGAACCACAACATAACCACTTGCAAAAAGAGGTTGTTGACCACCACCCATACCCCGTGGACCTATAGCTGAGCCCGAACTCCCGCCAGTTTGAAAATAGGGAAGAAGCTTTGGATAAAAAATGATGCCTGCCAGTACCAGTATCAGCACAATAGTAACAGAAATTCTGAAGTAACTTTTTCTTGCCACGTCCTCAAATTATTATATGAATATTAAACCGGTTTATTTTCTTCCAATCTGATTTGACTGCTAAAACAGTAAAAGGTTAAATAAAAAGACGCAAATTTATAAAAAATTCCCTGGTATATTTTTATAAAGATTAATCCGCTATGTTGATTCCAGCATTTCATCTAAAATAAAACGTGCGGTATCCACATTGGGGACGTCCTTAAAGGTGAGGATGAGTTTGTTGTTCTGTTCCTTCATTTTCCCTTTAGACTGTCCTTTTTGAACAAATTGCACAATTTTCACGAACAGGGCCGACTGGTAGAAGGGGGATTTTTGATCGGATATAAAATTACAGATCATTTTACCTTCTTTTAAAATAATCTTCTCCATGCCCAATTGGATGGCTTTCCACCGGAGTTTAAGCACTTCAAGCAATTCTACTGATTCTTTTGGAAGTTTACCGAACCGGTCTTCCAGTCCGGAGCGGAACTGCTTCAGTTGTTTTTCATCCTCTATATTATCGAGTTCCCGGTATAGTTGCATCCGTTCGGCATTTCCCGGGATATACTCCTGGGGGAACAACAATTCCATATCGGTATCCACCTGGCAATCCTGAATAAATTTGAGATCTAAAAATGCTTTGGCTTGTTTTCGGCCCTCCTCTTTCAACACTTCGCTAAATTCTTCCTGTCGCAATTCCTGGACTGCCTCGTTGAGTATCCGGTGATAAGTCTCGAAGCCAATATCAGCAATGAATCCGCTTTGTTCGGCTCCCAGCAGGTTTCCTGCTCCACGAATATCCAGGTCTTGCATGGCAATATTAAATCCACTGCCAAGGTCAGAAAATTCCTCAATCGCTTTCAGTCTGCGTCGTGCTTCGGGGCTTAATGCCGCCAATGGTGGAGTAATCAGGTAGCAAAACGCTTTTTTGTTGGATCGTCCCACACGCCCGCGTAACTGGTGCAGGTCGCTCAGGCCGTAATGCTCAGCATGGTTAATAATGATCGTATTGGCATTGGGGATATCCAATCCTGATTCAATAATGGTTGTTGCAATCAGCACATCAAAGTCGCCATTGATGAAGTCCAGCATCACTTTTTCCAGCTTGTGACCGTCCATTTGTCCATGACCGACCACTGTGCTTATTCCGGGAACGATCTTTCTGATGGTATCCTCCACCTCGTAAATATTCTGTACCCGGTTATGGAGAAAAAACACCTGTCCGTTCCGGGACACCTCATAGAGGATAGCTTCGCGGATAATTTGTTCATTAAAACCATGTACCTCTGTAACAATAGGGTAACGGTTAGGCGGAGGGGTTTGAATAATAGAGAGGTCACGTGCGCCCATCAGGGAGAACTGCAGGGTTCGCGGTATAGGGGTTGCAGTAAGGGTTAGCGTATCCACGCTTACCTTTATTTTTTTCAGTTTTTCTTTTACCGACACCCCAAATTTTTGTTCCTCATCAATGATGAGCAGTCCCAGGTCTTTAAACCTCACATCCTTACTCACCAAACGGTGGGTTCCGATCAGAATATCAACCTTTCCTGCAGCCAGGTCGATTAAAATTTTTTTGATTTCAGCGGCCGATTTAAACCTGCTGATATAGTCTACCCGCACCGGGAAATTGGCCAGTCTGTCGGAGAAGGTTTTATAATGTTGCAGTGCCAGGATGGTAGTTGGGACGAGTATGGCCACCTGTTTACTGTCGGTTGCCGCCTTGAAGGCAGCCCTTACAGCCACCTCGGTTTTTCCGAATCCCACATCTCCGCAAACAAGCCGGTCCATAGGAATTTGTTTCTCCATATCCTCTTTCACCGCTGCGGTTGCTTTCTCCTGATCGGGAGTATCTTCATAAATAAACGAAGCTTCCAGCTCGGTTTGCAGGTACGAGTCGGGTGAAAAAGCAAATCCCTTTTCGGCAAGTCGCTCCGCATACAAGGCAATCAACTCTCTGGCAATGTCTTTCACGCGAGCCTTAGTGCGGTTTTTCATTTTTTGCCAGGCTCCGGTCCCCAACTTGTTAAGAGTGGGCTCAGTACCCTCTTTCCCCTTATATTTCGAAATACGGTGCAGCGAATGAATATTCACTAAAAGTGAATCATTCTCCTTGTAAACAAGCCGGATCGCTTCCTGCATTTTGCCATTGATTTCGGTGCGTACCAAACCGGCAAATTTCCCAATACCATGATCAATATGAACCACAAAATCGCCGGGATGCAACATGCTCAGTTCTTTCATGGATATGGCTTCACGCTGATTCCTTTGGCTTTTTACCTTAAACCGGTGGTATCGCTCAAACAGCTGATGATCCATGTAGCAACAAACCTTCAGATCATGATCCACAAATCCTTCATGCAGGATGAACAGCCCCGGAGTAAAATGAACATCAGAACGAATACTTTGAAAAATAGCTTTTAACCTATCTATTTGTTTTTCCTGATTCGACAGAATAAAAATCTCATACCCATTCTTCTGATGTTCCTCGAGGTTTTCTCCCAGCAAATCAAATTTTTTATTAAACGCGGGCTGCAGGGAGTTGGAAAACGAAAAAACAGACGCGGGCGAAAAACAGAAGTCGGTTCCCCAGTCACAAACCGTTTGATGCATCAGCTGATTTTTCAGTGTTTTCCCCGGGATAATTCCTTCAATATAACGGGGTTCATCCGGATTAAGCTGCAGGGTATGGGAGTAAATATCATCCACAAGTTGAAAAATACGGCTCAGGTTTACCCCAAAGTACAGGGTGGAGTCAGGAAAAAATTCGAACAGGGAGATCCGGTTTCCTTTCAACTTTTCATTTTGAATATTAGGAACAATGGTTATTCCCTTGTACGATTTTTTTGAAAGCTGATCATCAAGATTAAAACTACGAACAGACTCCACCTCATCGCCAAAAAAATCAATACGGTAGGGGTCTTCATTTGAATATGAAAAAACGTCCACAATACTTCCCCTCACCGAGAACTGTCCTGGTTCATACACGAATTCCACACGCTCGAAGCCATATTCATGAAGAAACTCATTAATAAATTCGATAGAAATTTTATCTCCAACAGAAAGCTGAAGTGTATTTTGTTCCAGGTTAGTTTGTGAGATCACGGTTTCCACCAGAGCTTCCGGGTAGGTAACAATCAGGCATGGAGAATCATTTCCGCGAATGGTATTCAATGCTTCTGTCCGCTGGATGATATTTTCCTGTTCAGGTTGTCCAAATTGAACCGACCGCTTAAAGGAAGAGGGAAAGAAATGGGTAGAATCCTCCAATTCAAGGTGATTCAAATCGTCAAAAAAATAGGCTGCTTCCTCACGGTCTTCAAGAAGGATGACAAAGGTATGCCGGAGTTCCCGGAACAGATTGGCTGTTAAAATGGATTTGGCAGAGCCAATAAGTCCCTTCAGGTGAATTTTTTCACCCGGGGGGGCAGCAAGTCTGTTTTTCAAATCATAAAAATGTCTGTGCCCCTTAAAATATTTCAGAAATGTTACAGGATCCAATTTCACCTGAAAATTTGCGTAAAATTAAAAATTATGAATGATCCCGGAAGGAATAATTTCCAATTTCACTCCGTCCGTTATTTTATTTAACACACCCTGCTAACTTTCTTTCGCCGAAACAGTAGGGTTTAAGACCTGGATCTATACTGTTTTTTCCGTGAAACACAGATGGTACAGGGGAAAAATCACCAAAGGTAGGTCGTTAGTTCCTGCATCAAACAGAGCCTTCGGGTTAAAATATGAATAACTGAACGATTATTGGCTGAAAAACATGGTTTTTTGATTTATATTTGTGCCCTGAAAGACGGGAAATGGATTTTATACAAACAGCAGCAGAAAAGGGTTCCCGGGCGCGTACTGGAATTTTAACCACGAGCCACGGACAAATTGAAACGCCGATCTTCATGCCTGTTGGAACAGGTGGTTCGGTTAAAGGGATTCACACACGTGACCTGAAAAACGATATTGGAGCCCAAATTATTTTAGGAAATACCTACCATTTATACCTTCGGCCGGGAACCGACATCATGGAATCAGCCGGGGGTTTGCATCGGTTTATGCGCTGGGAGGGTCCTATTCTTACAGATAGCGGAGGCTTCCAGGTTTTCTCGCTGGGTGACATTCGAAAACTGACCGAAGAAGGAGCCCGTTTTCAGTCACATATCGACGGGTCGTACCATCTTTTTTCTCCTGAAAAAGTCATCGACATCCAGCGGTCAATTGGTGCCGATATCATGATGGCATTCGATGAATGTACCCCCGGCAATGCAGATTTTACCTATGCAAAGAAATCGTTGGAGCTCACCCAGCGCTGGCTTCACCGCTGCTTTGAACAGTTTCATAAAACAGAACCTAAATATGGCCATGCGCAATCCCTTTTCCCCATTGTCCAGGGAAGCACGTTTCCCCAATTGCGAAAACTGGCTTCGGAACAGGTAAAAACTTTCGGCGCCGATGGTTATGCAATAGGTGGTCTGTCGGTTGGAGAACCCGAAGAGGTAATGTATGAGATGACAGAAGTTGTCACCGCTATTCTTCCGGAAAACAAACCCCGCTACCTGATGGGGGTAGGCACACCGGTGAACATCCTCGAAGGAATTGACCGTGGGGTTGATCTGTTTGATTGTGTCATGCCAACCCGGAACGGCCGCAACGGAATGCTTTTCACATCAAAAGGAATCATCAATATCCGAAATAAAAAATGGGAAAACGACCATTCTCCCATCGATGATAATGGAAATTCATTTGTTGATCAATTCTCAAAAGCATACCTTCGTCATCTGATCATTTCCAACGAAATGCTCGGAGCACAAATCGCCAGTCAGCATAATCTGGCCTTTTATTTGTGGCTGGTCAGAACAGCACGGCAAAAAATCCAATCGGGAAACTTCAAAAGCTGGAAGAATGAGATAATAAAAGAGCTCAAAAACAGGTTATAAAATTTGACAACACGATTATGAACCAAAGCATAACATACAAGACCAGGGTGATTTTAAACACAAACGAGTACGATTAAAAAGTAAGCGGATTCCATCTTATACCATATGAAGCAATTAATTTTAATAAGATGAAGTATTACAAGACCATAGACATATATATTACCAAAAAATTCCTGGGTACTTTTTTTTATGCCATTGCTATTATTCTCAGCATCTCGGTAGTATTCGACATGTCGGAGAACCTGGATGAATTTTTATCGAAAGATGTTACCTGGGGAACCATCATCGGGGAGTATTACCTAAATTTCATCCCCTATTTTGCCAATCTGTTCAGTCCGCTTTTCACCTTCATTGCCGTCATCTATTTCACCTCGAAAATGGCATACAATACGGAGATCATTGCCATTTTAAGCAGTGGGGTATCCTATACCCGGCTGATGCGTCCTTATTTGGTTTCAGCCCTGGTTCTTGCTCTTTTTTCATTTGTTTTGGGCAATTACATCATACCTCCTGCCAATGAAACCATGAACCGTTTCCGACAGGTTTATATAGATAACAACTGGCAGGAATATTCAACCGAGCTTAACATTCACCGACAAATTGAGCCTGGAGTGTTTATCTATATGCGGCGTTATTTGCCGAGCAATGTAGGGGAACAATTCACGATGGAACGTTTCGATGGCCATCATTTAGTTGAAAAACTCACAGCCGATAACATTCGTTGGAATAAAGAAACCGGGAAATGGATCTTAAACAGCTGGTGGAAACGTACAATTTATGACACACACGAGGAGATTGAAAAAGGATACCGGCTTGACACCACCCTGAATATGACTCCCGATGATTACAGAATGGTGAAAAACCAGATGGAAAACTACACCACTCCGGAGTTAAAAAAAGAGATTAAGCTCATGAAGATGCGCGGTGTTACCACGGTTGAATGGGAGATTGAACGTCACAAAAGAATTTCCGGTCCATTTTCTGCATTTATATTGACTATTATTGGCGCGGGGCTTGCTTCGCGGAAGATTAAAGGCGGTTTGGGTTTACATCTGGGCCTCGGATTATTGCTCAGCTTCTCCTATATTTTATTCATGCAAATTTCCACTGTTTTTGCAATCAGCGGCAGTGCTTCCCCTGCCCTTGCTGTGTGGATCCCTAATTTCGGGTATAGCCTGATTGCCTTTTTCGTTTTCTGGTGGGCTGCAAAATAATAAATCCCCGACGAAATTTAACCAGACCCACAAAGCCATTATTTTTCAAAAAAGCCCGAATTGAAAAATCCGGACTATTATTCGACAGGAATGTATCCTTACCAGAAGAAATACGTAACCTAATTGCGTATTACAGGATAGCAACTAAAAAATTTTCTAATTTTGTTCAATAATTAAGCAGCCTTTGATGAATAGGCTTGTATAACTTAAAACTAACTTTATGTCATTAAGAAGTAATATTCTTGACCTTCGAAAAAGAAAAAGGGAGGTACAAAAAGGTGGTGGTGTTGAGGCTATTGAAAAGCAGACAAAAATGGGCAAGCTCACGGCCCGTGAACGTATAGTTGCCCTTCTGGACAAAAATTCATTTCATGAATACGATTTGTTTGTCGAACACAGTGCCAAAGATTTTGGCATGGATTCGAAAGTGTTGCATGGTGACGGAGTTATCATTGGAACAGGAACAATATACAACAAACCGGTTTGTATTTTTGCACAGGACTTCACCGTGGCTGGTGGGTCACTGGGATTAATGCACGCCCGTAAGATCACGAAGATAATGGATCATGCCCTGAAAATGCGGGTTCCTCTCATCGGCATTAACGACTCAGGTGGAGCCCGTATCCAGGAAGGGGTAAATTCACTGGCAGGTTATGGCGAAATATTCTTTCGTAATACCCTGGCATCGGGGGTGATCCCGCAAATTTCAGTCATTCTGGGTCCGTGTGCCGGAGGCGCTGTTTACTCCCCGGCTCTGACCGATTTTGTCTTTGTTGTTGAGAATATCTCCAAAATGTTTATCACCGGACCGGGGGTAATTAAATCCGTGTTGGGAGAAGAAATAACAATGGAGGAACTGGGAGGTGCCAGGGTACATGCCGAACTCACCGGGAATGCCCATTTTTTTGCGATGAGTGAACTGGAATGCTTTGAACAAATAAAAAAACTGATCAGTTACATCCCCCGTAACAATGGAACCAGAGCCATGCCGTTCCCTCCCAAACCTCCAAAAAAAGGATTAAAAATTGAAGATGTGGTCCCCTCTGATCCACGCATCCCTTACGATATTCGCGATATTATAAAAACCATCACCGATCATTCCGAATTCTTTGAGGTAATGGAAAATTTCGCGCCCAATATTGTTATCGGTTTTGGACGAATGGAAGGGGAAACTATAGGCTTTGTTGCCAATCAGCCCATGGTACTGGCAGGAGTACTTGACACCGACAGCTCCGATAAAGCAGCCAGGTTCATCCGGTACTGTGATGCGTTTAACATCCCGATTGTTACGCTGGAAGACTTGCCGGGATACCTGCCGGGAGCAGACCAGGAACATGCCGGGGTTATCAGGCATGGGGCAAAAATCCTTTATGCCTACAGTGAAGCAACCGTTCCCAAAATAACAGTCATTCTCAGAAAAGCATATGGCGGTGGATATATTGCCATGAACTCAAGGCACTTGCGTGCCGATTTTGTTTTTGCCTGGCCAACTGCTGAAATTGCAGTCATGGGCCCCGAGGGAGCCGCAAATATAGTTTTCCGTAAAGAAATCTCTGAAGCAGAAAACCCGGAAGAAGTCCGCCAACAAAAAATCCAGGAATATAAAGAAAAGTTCGCTAACCCATACGTAGCAGCTGCTCAAGGATATATTGACGAGGTAATTGAACCACGGGATACACGCGGACGAATACTTCATGCTCTTCAGGTTTCAGAAAATAAAAATGTTTTTCTACCCAGTAAAAAACATGGAATTCCTCCTTTCTGATTAAAGTAGAAACGATTGAACGAATGATTGAATGAATTAAAAAATATGACTGATAAAAAAGAATTAAAAAATCTGGTGATAGAGGGAGTAGTGTACAAAACAACCTATACCTGGAAATTTGAAAACCGGGTGAAATGGGAAACACCAAACCCTAATCTGATCTATTCCTTTATCCCGGGAACCATCATCGACATATTTGTCAAACCCCGGGCTAAAGTGAAGGAAGGAACCACCCTGCTCCTGCTGGAAGCCATGAAAATGCAAAACCAGGTGCGTATGCCATTCGACGGCGAAATTGTTAAATTGTTTATCAAAAAAGATGAGGTGATCCCCAAAAATCATTTGATGCTGGAAATAAAACCGGTGAAAATAAAGTGACCTCATTTCAATAAAAGGGAATTTTTCATACTTGAACAGGAAAGATAAAAACGATAGATCAAAAAATAAAAAAGTTATTCTATTTCATACTATTTATATCCCTCTCAGGTAGTTTAGCTGCCCAAAGTAATATTTGCCTTCGATCGACGGAAGGTACTGACTTTTGGTTTGGGTTTATGGAAAACCGGCATTACCAGCAGGGGCACTACGTAGAAATAACAGTGACAGCTCAGGAAGCTACGAGCTTTCAGATTTTTATCGGCTCGGAACAAAAAGCTTACCATGATCCTTATATCCTGAGCGCCAACAGTTCTGTCCAGGTGAAAATTGACTCGTGTGAGCTGGTGGAAGCCATCGGTTCGGAAGAGGTACAGAACAGGGGGATCCACCTGGTTTCCAAAAAGCCCGTTAATGTATATGCCCTGAACTGGTCACCTAATTCTGCAGATGTAGCCATCATCTACCCCACAAAATCACTGGGGAAAGAATACTTTGCCATGTGTTATTATCCGGATATCGATATGGTCAACCAACTGAAAGGAAACGGACGGAATAGTGAGTTTTTAATTGTAGCTACCGAAGATGGAACAGTTGTGGAGATCACTCCTTCGCGGGTAACCGACCAGGGCCGGCCAAAGGATTCAACTTTCTCTGTCCTGTTGAACAGTGGAGAGGTCTATCAGGTACAGTCGGAGAATATTCCCGACTCATTACAGGATGGCCAGGGCGACCTGACCGGCAGTTACATTTCGTCGAACCATCCGGTAGCTTTTTTTTCAGGAGCCTTAAGCACACGCATACCCAAATCCTATTGTTGCTGGGATCATCTGTATGAGCAAATCCCCCCTCTGCATTCATGGGGAACCGAGTATTACCTGGTGCCGTTAAAAACACGGAAAGATGATCGTTACCGCATCATGGCATACCGGGACCAAACTGTAGTGAACATCAGTGGCAGCTCACCCATTTTCCTGAACCGGGGAGAATTCAGAGAAATTGTTGTCCCTCAGCATGACCCGAAACGGGTGACCGCCAATAATCCGGTACTGATTGCTCAATACAGCCAGTCGCGTGACGCTGACTTGGAATATACAGGAGGCAATGGCGACCCTTTTATGATCCTGCTCAACCCGGTTAGCCAGTCAAAAAATGAAGTAACCTTTGTGGCTTATGAATCACCCGATCCGGATGAATTGGATGAATATGAAGAATTTGAATATACCGGCATCACGAATTACTATGTGAACATCATCACTCCCACAAAAGAAACGGGAAATATCAGGCTGAACGGTGATCCGGTTTCTGATGCTTTTTCCGAATTCCCGGAAGGTCCTTATTCCTTTGCACAGATTGAAATCCATGCCGGAACAAACCACATAGAAAACCTGAATAAGCAGGAAGGATTTTTAGCCTATGTATACGGATATGGCGGAGTGGAATCCTACGGATATGGAGTGGGGTTTAACCTGAACCTAAAACTCGATCTGGGTGAAAGCGAGGCATTCGTAAAAGACACGATGTTGCTGTGTCCGGGAAAGTCATTGACTCTGGATGCCGGTTTTTATTTCGACACCTACCTCTGGAGCACGGGTGATACCACACAAACCATTACTGTATCCTCGCCAGGATGGATCCATGTTGAAACGACAACAAACGATGGATGTGAATTGAAAGACTCTGTCTATATTTTTCAAAGCGATGTGGTGGTCGACCTGGGCCCCGACACAACAGGATGTTATCCTTTTCAACTGGAGCTTACTGCAACCGATGGGTATGCAAAATATCTGTGGCAGAATAATCAGGGAGATATTCTATCCACCTCACCCACACTGCTGGCAGACTCAACTGGTATATACAACATTATGGTAACAGACAAATACAACTGCACAGCCCGCGATGTCCTGAAAATGACAGTATTACCCGTACCCGATATCAAATTTAACGGTTCAAAACTGGTTTGCGGGGAAATGAACACCAGTTTGTCCGTATCCATCACCGGAACTGCCGATTCAATATGGAACTTCGAAGGAAGTACTTCCTGGACAACCCCAAACAATTCCCTGATCCTTTCTAACAAAACGCATGATTCGGTTCATTTGCAGGCGACTGAATGGGGTGTCTACGAAGTGTCTTTTCATATAAGAACGATTGACGGGTGTGAAAAAACCGAAACCTTTCAAATCCGTTTTCATCCCCAACCGGATGCTGCATTCAGCATTGAAAATGACGAGCGTTGTGAAGGGTATAGCCAGGAACTACGTTTTACAGGGGAGGCAACCGGTAGTGCTGATTTTTTCTGGGACCTGAACGGATGCCAGGTGCTTGATACGCTGGGATATCAGCATTATCTTGTTTCTGTTGGAGCTTTCCTGGATAAACAACCGGTGATCAGTTTATCTGTCGATGATAACGGGTGCATCAGCGAGCCCTTTGCTGTTCCGGTTGGAGCCAACCCGAACTTCACCATGGACGCCAATATTCGGAGAGGTTGCGATGAGTTGACCGTCGACTTTTCCAGTACCATGCTCACCGAAGATTTTGTGGAATTCAACTGGGAATTTGATGATGGAACATCAGCTGCCACATCAAATCATACGAAACATTTTGACCAGCCTGGCTTTTATGGAGTAAAACTAACAGTTACCAATCCAGCTACTCAATGCATCAACAGCTATAAAATAGATAGTATGATCCGTGTTTTTCCAACTCCGGTTGCTGACATGGATGTGGATCCTCAATATTGTTATCCTGATACAGTAGAGCTCATCTATACCCATAATATTGATTCTTCTGTTTGTCATTGGGAGTTTAATGGGATGCATATCCTTTCCGGTGCGAATGACTCTGTTCTGGTCTATATGGATAACCCCGTTGCCCAGGTGAAACTTACGGTTGATGAATATGGATGCTTCAGTGATCCGGTTGAAAAGCAATTGAAAAGGAATCCCCGATTTGACTTTCAGACTCCTGTTTTGGAGGGATGTCACCCCTTTCAAGCTGAAATCTCCACATCCACGCATGATATAAACCTCACTTACGAATGGATCACCGACACGCTGCCCTACCCGACAGGTGACAAACGGTTTTTATCCCTCCCCGGGCCGGGAATCTACAATGTAGGAATCATTGCTAATTCACATGAAACCGGATGCACGGATACCCTGATAAAAACAGACTGGATCCGGGTGAATCCCAAACCCTTCGCAAATTTCAGTGTCAATTATCCGGTAGCATTCATTGATAATTCCCGCATTTCCTTTTTTAACCGTTCGGAGGATGCAGACCTGTTTGAGTGGGATTTTGGTGACGGATCGATAGAAACACTGAAAAGTCCAATTCATGAATATACCGATGCGGGAGACTACCTTGTTCATCTTTATTCCCGGTCGCTTCAAGGATGTGAGGACACAGCCCTAATGCAAATAAAAATCATGCCATCGCCTGTTTATACGCCCAATGCCTTTCGTCCCGATAGTCACATCCCTGAAAATCAAACCTTCCTGCCAATCAGCAAAGGAATTGACTCTTCGCGGTATCAATTCACCGTTTACAATCGGGATGGGCAGGTGGTTTTTGATACCCGTTCAGCGGATCATGCCTGGGATGGATTACTACCCAACGGAAAGCCTGCACCCATGGGGAACTATATATGGGTTGCCCGCTATTTTGATGTGCAGGGAACAAAACGTGAACAAAAAGGCCAGGTTCTGCTGATCAGGTAAGATTTTTTGATAACCAAAATCATCGTTATAAACGTTCTAAAATGGAATTATTTGCTTCCGGGTAATAGGTTTCAGTAAAAATACAAGACTGATTTCACCGGTTCCCCCGGTGTCACCCCAAAGTCCGGAAACTACTATATCGTGACTGTAGGATATCTGCCAGCGCTCCCTGGCAAAACCAACCATCAGGATCACCGCATCGTAGCGTAATCCCAAATTTTGCCGAAACCAGGTGCCGGCAGTTAACCCTTTAAAGTAGGCTAACATCCCATAATTCAGCTGTCCTAAGTGCTGCTGATACTGCATAATGAATTGGGGAGAAAGATCAAACTTTTTCCGGTGATGACCATACAGGAAAACCGGCAGGCGGGCACCCAAATGAACTGTATATTTCCGGTAAAGCTTGCCTGATCCTTCCTGACCGGTGTTAAATGATTGTGCCGGTTCACCTAAATGCCGGGCAACCAATCCTCCAAAAAATTTTTGACTGTAAAATAAAACCCCACTTGAAAAATCGATGTAGGTAAACCGGGGATCAGCCAAATAAACCAACTCAGAGGAAATACCGTGTTTCCCATATACCGGATCCACCTGATCAGGAAACACCAGTTTGCTCAAATGTAAAGATTGATGGCCAATAGTGGCCTGAATAGCTCCATGCATATGGAATTCCCTGTCTATCCGGATAAAAGTCGCATATATAGCATTGATACCCAGCGACTGGTAGCTCCCCTCTGCCTGCATGTCGTTGACAATGGAAAAACCCATACCTCCCTGAAGTTTAGGCACGGGAAAATCAATAGATGCAAAAGTGGTTTTATAAGCATTCCCCAGAGAAGGCCACTGGTTCCGGTATTGCAACGCCAGCCGGGGAACACTCCGGGAACCGGCAAAGGCAGGATTGAGATAAAGCGGATTGAAATAAAATTGCGAAAATATTACATCCTGAGTCACAGCATGTAATCCTGGTAGCATAAAACTCAACAGGATGAAAACACGATATGTATTTCTAATTCTAACCATCCACTTTTATTCTATATGAAGCGAAAGATATTCAAAAGAGCCATAAATATAAACTGTTTTCACATACAAAAAAGACTGTTGAATCCAACAGCTTCTAATTGTATAACCTGCATCTTCGCTTCATTCAATTAACTATGACCACAATTCCAAAATTCGAAACCGGTCATCCGGCACTCAACTCTCATTTCTTGATCCTTTTTTCCAGAAAGATATTCAAAAACAAGCAATTGCCATCTGGATTCATCTACCATCCAGGATTCAACATTTAGCATCTCCTCCTGGTTAATAGACTAAAAAGCATATGCAGAACAGAAAAAATTCGGTGAACAGCAGAAATTAGAGGGTGAATAAAATACTTTTTGGTATTTTATTATTCAAATCGGGTGGAAATGCTTGAAAAAAGCCATACACAGCGGAGCCGCTTCCCGACATGGAAGCAAATACGGCTCCCAGTTCATACAGTTTATTTTTCCACATTTCGATTTCAGGAAATTGAGAGAAGACGCTTTTTTCGAAGTCATTTTTCACGAAATTTTTCCAATGGGGAACAGGGTGGTTACTGAGTTCAATTAAGGAGAATCCGGGTATTTCGGGAGTAACATTTTTATATGCCTGCGCGGTATTCACAGCGATATCGGGTTTAATGATCACCAGTTTAAACTGGGACAGGTCCAGGTGAGCAGGGGATAGTATATCCCCTTTACCTGAAGCAAAGGCAGGGATATTTTTAATAAAAAACGGGCAATCGGCCCCAAGGTATGCGGCGTAATTTTCCAGTTTTTCGGCATTCAGGTTAAGATGAAAGAATTGGTTAAGCATTTTCAGTGTGAATGCGGCATCGGAGGAACCACCTCCCAGCCCGGCGCCAGAGGGGATTCCTTTGTGGAGATGAAATTGTACGGGGGGCAATTGGAATTCGGTTTTCAACAACTGATAGGCTTTGATTACGAGATTATTGTCAGGGGGGCCATCAACAGGTATTCCGGAACATGTAATCCCCGATTTTCCGGTAACTGCCATTTCGAGGGCATCAGTTAGGTTCACCGGATAGAAAAAAGATTCCAGGTTATGGTATCCATCGTTGCGACGGGCAACAATGTTCAACCCTATATTTATTTTTGCATTGGGAAAAACGATCATAAATTTCCGAATGAATGATTCGTTATCTTTCCGAACATTTCGTATTCTTCAGGAGATCCACAGGTACAGATCAGGTTTCGGTCGCCCCATGCGTTATCTATTCGACCCACCGGCACCCAAAACTTATTTTCTTTCACCCATTCCAGTGGCCAGGCAGCTTTTTGTCTTGAATAATCATGGTTCCATTCGTTGGAAGTGACCATTTCTGCGGTATGTGGTGCATTTTTCAGCACGTTATCAACTGGATCGGCTTCCCCCCGCTCTACCTCCATAATTTCTTCATAGATGGCATTCAGGGCAGCAATAAACCTGTCTAATTCCTGTTTGGATTCACTTTCAGTAGGTTCCACCATGAGGGTACCATGAACGGGGAACGACAGGGTTGGTGCATGAAATCCGTAATCCATAAGTCTTTTAGCTATATCCTCTTCTGTGATTCCTGTTCTGCTTTTTAGATGCCGGCATTCGAGTATCAGTTCATGCCCTACCCTGCCATTTTCTCCGACGTATAGGATTCCATAATTTTTCTCCAGTGCTTTCGCCATATAATTTGCATTAAGGATAGCGGTCTGGGAAGCTCTTTTCAGGCCTTCGGCTCCCATCATTTTAATATATCCGTATGTGATCGGTAAAACAGAGGCGCTTCCCCAGGGGGCAGCGGATACTGCAGGTATACCGATATGGCCATTATTCATCACAGGGTGAGCCGGCAGAAACTTTACCAGATGTTTTGCCACTGCCACAGGACCTACTCCCGGCCCGCCACCTCCATGAGGGATCGCGAAAGTTTTATGCAAATTCAGGTGGCACACATCGGCACCAATCATTCCGGGGTTGGTGAGTCCTACCTGGGCATTCATATTTGCGCCATCCATATAAACCTGTCCTCCAAAGCTGTGAATGACCCGGCACATTTCCACGATCGATGATTCGAAAACACCGTGGGTAGAAGGGTAAGTAACCATAAAGGCAGCAAGTGATTCCCGGTATTGCTCCGCTTTACTGCGTAAATCATCGAGTGAAATATTCCCATTTTTATCGCAATCCACAACAACCACATTCATACCGGCCATCACAGCGCTGGCCGGGTTTGTTCCATGAGCTGAAGCCGGTATCAAAACGATATTTCGCCGGGTTTCTCCCCGGCTTTTGTGAAATTCCCTGATGACCATCAGACCGGTATACTCCCCTGCGGCACCGGAGTTTGGCATCAGGCTCACATCGGCCATACCGGTAATTTCTGTTAAATCGCGACGAAGTTCATCCATCATCTCGTGATAACCCCGAGCCTGATTTTTAGGAACAAAGGGATGTATCCCGTTAAATTCTATCCAGCTCAGAGGCAACATTTCTGTTGCAGCATTTAGCTTCATAGTACAAGATCCCAGGGGTATCATGGAGTGAGCCAGGGAAATATCCTTGTGCTCCAATCGTTTGATATACCTGACCATTTCAGTTTCCGACCGGTAGATTTGGAATACCTCCTGGGTCAAAAATGGAGTGTTCCGGACAAATCGCTCATCGATCACGAAGCCTTTGGGGTACTCCTGAACGGCCTCCCATGAACAATTGGCAGCCCGGGCAAAGACTTCAAGAATCCAGGTCATATCTTCCAGGTTGGTAGTTTCATCAATACTGATGCCTATATCACCCTTGTCAAAATACCGGAAATTCATTTCCAGTTCGAGTGAGAGCCATTCAATGTCTTCTCTTTTCACATGTTTAGGCAAGGCAAAGCGCAGGGTATCAAAAAAGTGTCTGTTCTTTTGAATATAGCCCATTTTTTGGATCTCTTCCTCCAGAAAGGCGGCAATACTATGTATACGGCCAGCGATGGTTTTGATTCCTTCAGCACCATGATATACGCCAAAGAAACCAGCCATGGTTGCCAGCAGTGCCTGGGCGGTACAAATATTTGATGTCGCTTTTTCACGTTTAATATGTTGTTCCCGGGTTTGCAGCGCCATGCGTAATGCCCTGTTGCCGTGGATATCTTTTGTGATCCCGATGATCCGGCCGGGCATACTTCGCTTAAACTCTTCACGTGTAGCAAAGAAGGCAGCATGAGGACCACCGTAACCCATGGGCAGACCAAAGCGCTGACTACTCCCCAAAACAATATCAGCACCCCATTCTCCCGGAGGAACCAACAGTGCCAGCGACAGCAGATCGGCGGCAACAGCTGCCTTAATACCTTTCTCGTGAGCTTTTTCTATCCAAGCAGAATAATCAACGACCTCTCCATCGGAATCCGGGTATTGAACCAATATGCCAAAAACCCGATCAGAAAACTCAAACCGGTCTTTCTCCTGTATTTGGATCTCAATCCCCAGGGGATTAGCCCGGGTAAACAGTACATCAAGTGTCTGAGGCCAGATTTTTCGGTCGACAAGCAATACATTTGCATTATTTTTGACCATCGTCCGGGAACGCAGGCTGTACATCATACCCATTGCTTCAGCAGCTGCTGTTGCCTCATCGAGCAGCGATGCGTTAGCTATTTCCATGGCAGTAAGTTCACAAACCATGGTCTGAAAATTGAGCAAAGCTTCTAATCTGCCCTGTGATATTTCAGCCTGATAGGGTGTATAGGAAGTATACCAACCCGGGCTTTCGAGGACGTTGCGAAGGATAACTGCCGGAGTTATGGTGTCGTAATATCCCATACCAATATAAGAATTGAACACTTTATTTCTAGCGGCCAGACTCAGGATTTTTCTGAAATAGTGCCTTTCAGTCAGACCCTCCTCAAGTTTCAGTGGTTCTTTCATACGAATACCAGCCGGAACAGTTTGTTTCATGAGTTCATCCAATGAAGAAACCCCAATAAAACCGAGCATTTCTTTCATCTCTTCTTCGCGCGGGCCAATATGCCGGGTAACAAATCGATCGTAAGACATATTCATTATTTTTTCATTATACACCTAATCATATCAGGAAGGGGTTCGAATTCTTTTCGACACCCAGGACAGTTTCCGGCCCGTGGCCGCAAAAAACTCTTGTTTCGTCGGGGAGCAGGAATAATTTATTTTTTATTCCTTTGATCAATGTGTGGAAATCTCCCCCGGGCAAATCGGTTCGCCCAATGCTGCCGTTAAAAAGGACATCACCGGCAATGAGTATTTTTTCCTGTTCAGCATAAAAAACAACATGTCCTTTTGAATGGCCGGGAATATGTAAGATGCTCAGTTCTGATTGACCAAACTTCACATTTTCCTTTTCAGTGAAATAGGAATCGGGAGCTTGAATGGCCTCCATTTCAAATCCAAACATTTCTGCCTGCAAAACAGCATGTTGAATCCAGTACTGATCATCGGGATGGAGGAAAAATGGAATGTTATATTCTTTACGTAAAAACTCAACCCCCATCACATGGTCAAAGTGGGCATGTGTATTTGCGATCAATACCGGGGATAACTGATAATCCCGGATAAATTTTTTGATTTCCTGCTGTTCTTCTTTAAAATAAAAACCGGGATCGATAAAAATGGATTCCCCTGTTTCATCAAAAATAACGAATGAATTTTCCTGTAACGGATTGACTACAAATTTTTCAACCTGAATCATATTTTAATGATTTACTGTTCCTTTTAATAACGGAACAAATACGAATCCACCATGTTTTTCGGTTTTAAACTCTTCCTCCGAGGTCCTGACCACTGACAGCATTTCCTGTCGGGATTCGTGACCTACCGGAATAACCATCCGGCCGCCAATTTTCAGCTGGCTTTTCAGGGCATCAGGGATTCTGTCTGTTCCTGCTGTGACCAATATTTTATCGAATGGGGCAAGATTAGGTAATCCCTCCCAGCCATCGCCAAAAAAACAGGCAGGAAAGTATCCCATTTCAGGCAACAAGGCCTGAGTTTTTTGGAATAGTTCCATTTGCCTTTCCAACGTAAATACCCTGGCTCCCATTTCAAGTAAAACAGCTGCCTGGTAACCCGATCCGGTGCCAATCTCCAGTATTCGGTCGTTTTTCTCAACCTGTAAAAGCCATGTCTGAAATGCAACCGTAAAGGGTTGTGAAATAGTTTGCCCGGCACCAATAGGGAAAGCCTGGTCTTTATAGGCAAAACTTAAAAATGAAGATTCCATAAAAAGATGGCGAGGCACCCTGCCAATTGCCGCTAAAACCTTTTCGTCCCGTATTCCCTTTATCTTTAATCCTTCTACCAGTTTTTTCCGCATACCCTGGTGTCTCAGGCTATCTCTTCCTATCATCTTTTAATCATTCAAACTGTAAAAATAACCCAACTCTGTCAATTGAATCCAATTTCTCTTCTTACAATATTAACATTTTTAGTTGATAAGTTCATTTCAATATTGAAGAAAAGAGCGCATGGGAGTTATATATTTGTGTTATGCTGAATATAGGGTTAATAGGAGACATTCACTTGCTGGAGCCAATCATAATAGAGGCTTTGGAACATCCGGAGGTACACATCACCGGAAAATCATCAGTTGGATTACATCAAGCATCTGAAAGCATACACATTCCGACTCCTGAATTTAACCGGATAGAGCTGATTGAACGTGCAGATGCGCTGATCATGAATCGTTTTTCACTGATCCCGTTTCAACAATTATGCAGTATGGTAAAAAAATCGAAGCATATTTTTACTACCACCTATCCGGAATTCAGTTTGGATGAGTGCACCCACCTGATCAAACTGGCACATGAGGCGAAAACCACAGTACAGATAACCAATCCTTTTTACTATTTACCAGCTCTGCAGTGGTTGAATCAAAACCTGAAAAAACCGTCATATTTATCGGTCACCTATTCAAATCAGGAGATCCAGGATACCCATATGCTAGTACCTTTTCTTCTCATGTTGAAAGACATGAGCGGGAGCAAGTTAAAAAAGTTCGGAGCTGTTTCATTTCGTTCTGAGCCGGCAGGCAGCACATTTAATCATGTACAGGTTGAATTCAGCAATGGCCTGATGGTCGAGTTCAATTTTGGAAAGAGAAGCCAGGTGAATGAATTCAAGATAAGTGCATACGCACACAATCAATTTGCTTTCTTTGACATCTTAAAAGGAACAGCATTCTCCAATCATGCTCCCCTCGACTTATCCTCTTCTGTCGAGAAAAATGAAACCGATTCATTTATCCGCGCCATTTTACAAAAGAAATCATGCAGCACCCATCTGGAAAACTTTGCTTTTGCATTGCAAACGGCAAAAGCAATTCAGTCAAAATTGGAGCAATTTTAATTTTCAACAACCGGTTAGTGGATTGAATCTATTTCTTGTTGTTTTTCAGAGCACTGACTTCAAGTTCAAGTCTGATTTTCTGTTGTAACGCCCGGGAAAGAGCCAGTGCATCTTTCACTGCCTGTTTGTCGTATGTTTCAAGCACGATGTAGTAATATTCGTCTCCAATAAACACAGCTTTTAAATTTCGGTTGTCATGTTGTGCTATAAACTCCATAACGCCATTATCTTTTCCATTACGGAAACTGACCTTTTCCCATTTCTTTTCCATGAAATCACTACGGTGATTATCGGGGTTGCCAACAGGAACAACTTCAGTTTTGGCATCCAAATCTTTGTCGTATACACGTATTGAATGATGGTTAAGCCATTTCTCCCCGTAGTAATTGCTAATCATAAACAGTTCTCCGCGCTCATCGAGCTGAACTTGTATAAATGAGCGATCCCAGGAGCGTTCAAAATTTTGACGGGTATGTATATATCGTGCATACCTGTCATACTCTGTTTTTTCTTTTGTAAAAGGTTTCTCCAATTCCTGAATTTTCACCTTCAGTGAATCAAGTTCAACCTCCTTCCGGTAAAGCAGATCGAATTGTATATCGGAGGCAAGGTTTTTTGCGGCATTTATCGTATAGACAGCTTTTGGAAAAAGCAAAGGAATGCTGTCGAGGTGAAGGAGTGCCGACAGCGTATCACTTTTCTGCAGGTGTGCCTGTGCCTGTTGCATTTTCAGCCGTGCCTTTTCTTCATCCGAAGGACCACATGCCATAGCAACCACCATGAACAGAAGGGCACAGAACACCTGATTTCGACAATTAATATTTAATCGGGTTAATTTCATCTCATTACAATTATTTACTTCAAAAGAATTTGCCTCACTACATCGTTTATTCTATTGGTGTTCGACAGCATTCGTCATTAATTATTCTCGTTTGCTTTCGCCCCATTTTGGCAAAACTATCAATTTCCGACGAATGAAAAAAAATTAAATTTGCGGATTTCATTATTCATATCTCAGCGATTCAATCGGATCAAGCTGTGCAGCCTTCCGGGCAGGGTAGTAACCGGATACGATACCGACCAGGAAGCATACTCCCACACCCATTAAAATCCACATCCATGGGATAATAAACACTGAGCCAATCAATATGGAGACCATGTTCCCCAATAATATTCCGGTAACAATACCCACAGCACCTCCGATTTGCCCAATGACAACAGCTTCAATAAAAAATTGTTGCCGGATCACCCGGCTTGTTGCTCCAACGGTTTTTCTGATACCTATTTCACGTGTACGCTCAGTAACGGACACCAGCATGATATTCATTAAACCGACTGCAGCACCAAAAAGGGTAATCATCCCGATGATGGTGGCCACGAGAGTAATATTCCGAATATTATCGAGTAAAATATTTACCAGGTTATCACTTTTTTCGATATTAAAATCAGATTCATCGAGAGGATGAAGTCCACGCACAATTCTGAATATCGCTTCTGCCTGTCCGGCAGCTATATCAATCATCTCCGGTCGGTCAACCATCACCTGAACACTAAAATTCATATTCGGCCGGGCAAAATAATTCCGGGTATTGGTGTACGGAATAAAACAGATCAGGTCGTTGCTGATGCCCATTCCACTTCCTTTGGTTTTCAAAACACCAATCACCCGATACTTTCCGCTTCCAATATGGATCATTTTTTCTAACGGCTCTTCTCCCTGTTTAAAAAGCCGTTTTACCAAATCACTACCCAACAAAACAACAGGTCTTCCATCTGCAAGTTCTACTTCAGTAAATCCCCGGCCCCTGTCAATTTCAAATCCGGCAGTTTGTAAATAACTCTCATCAATACCTCTCACCTGAACATTCGGATTGGTTTTTTCCGACCCATACTTGATGGTCGCACTTCCCGAGGCAGTCACAGAGATGGAACTAATGGCAGGAAAATCATACTGTTCTTTAAAAGATTTTGCCTCATAATATGAGATATAGGAATAATTCTTTGTCCGGTACCGGTTGTTCCCGACTTGTACCTGCATTCCACGACTGGTGATGGAAAATGTATTCGCCCCCATGAAAGTAAACTCCCGGGTTATGGAATTCTTGATGGAGTCAATGGCAGTAAGAATGCCGATCAAAGCTGTTATACCTACAGCTATGATCAGAACAGTAAGCACCGAACGAAGTAGGTTAACCCGAATTGACTGCAATGCAATTCTCAGATTCTCAGCAAATAAAGTAGCCTTTAGCATGGAAGATGATTCAACAATTCAGATACATTCTGCAAATAAATTCACTTCATTAGTCAGGAGAAACATAAATATATTACACCCCGAAAATTGGGATGGGAGATGGAGAGGAAAAATAATGAACAGGAGACGCAATTGTTCAAATATTTCCAAAGGTTAATCTTTTTTAACATTTTTTATGCCCGCAGAAAAACAGGCAGAAAATTCGTCAGACCAAAAAATAACTTTCACAAAAATCACTATGAATCAAACTATTGACTCCCAAATCAAAGGAGAATATTTTCAAATTAAAAATTAACAATAGATTATTTCTAACAAATTTCAAATTCCGGTCTTGCTTTTTGAATGAAAAGGTTTATAAATTTGACATGGAATTTAGAGGTGATTTATCAGGGAAAAATCATCTCGCCTGAGCTCAGGCATTGTTATATTGAAGTGGAAATTAATGAGGATCATACATTTATGATGAACGTATAAAAAATTTTGGATAAAAAATCATTTTATATAGAATTAACTGAAGTAATTATGGAAAAAAATCTCAAAGAACCGTACGTCACTTTGAAGCAGGGTGACTCACCCGTACAGGTTTTGGAGGAATTGTCCGATGTACAGGAGGCTACCGATCTTCAGGAAGAAGAGGTTTTGATGGATTTTGGAATTTTAGACGATTACGCAAAACTTTACGGTGAAATGGAAGATTTCTGAATCTTCTCATCAGTTAAACCAAAATTACAAGACTGTTCAATTCATTTTGAGCAGTCTTTTTTTTGCTTTTACTTTGCGTATTAAAATTCGGTTCATGGCAAAAAACCTGATCATTGTAACGGGGCCCACTGCGATAGGGAAAACAGGAGCAGCCATTCAGCTGGCTACACATTTTCAAACAGAAATTGTTTCTGCTGATTCGCGGCAGATCTATCGTGAGTTGTCCATTGGAACAGCGGTACCATCGGCTAAAGAACTGGCCAAAGTCAAACATCATTTTATTCATACTCATTCTATTTTCGACACGTACAATGCCAGCAGGTATGAATCCGAAGCACTCCAACTCCTGGAACAGCTCTTTCAAAAATATGAGACTGTAGTCATGACCGGAGGTTCGATGCTTTATCTGGATGCGGTGTGTTACGGGATTGATGCTATGCCCGATGTGGATGTCGAACTCAGGCAAATCCTGAAGGGGAGACTTGAAAAAGAAGGAATTGAAAGCTTACGCATGCAATTAAAACGCCTTGATCCTGCCTATTATTCCAAAGCCGACCTAAAGAATCCAGCCCGGATTCTTCATGCGCTTGAGATTTGCCTGCAAACCGGAAAGCCTTATTCCTCGTTTCTCTCCTCAAAACCCCAAAAACGACCCTTTTCAATACTGAAAACGGGATTGACCTGTGACCGTTCCGACATCCATAACCGGATAAACCAGCGGGTCGATCAAATGCTGCAGACGGGACTGGAGGAAGAGGCACTCAGGCATTATCCATTCCAACACTTAAATGCATTAAATACAGTGGGATACCAGGAGTTCTTCAACTTTTTCGGAGGAATAATTTCCAAAGATGAAGCCATCCGGTTAATCAAACGAAATACCAGGCGTTATGCACGTAAACAGCTTACCTGGTTCAGAAAAGATAAGGAACTCACCTGGTTTCACCCCCAGGATATCATACAACTCATTCATTTTATCGAACAAAATATAAAAAACGATAAATGAATAACAAATATGGAGTGAGGGAAATACCTTAAAAAATTAACAATTCGATTCAGATGAAAGAAAAACAAGGACAATTTATTCTTCGGGTATATGGAATCATACTCAATGAATACCATGAGGTATTAATAACCGATGAATTCCAGGTGGACAGAAAAATGACAAAGTTTCCAGGTGGTGGATTGGAATATGGCGAGGGAACAATCGATTGTCTGCGCCGCGAATTCAGGGAAGAATGTAATGGCCAGGAAATTGAAAATATTCGACATTTTTACACAACAGATTTTTTTCAGCAAGCCTCTTTTTTTGAAAATCATCAATTGATCAGTATCTACTACCTCGCCACACTCAAATACCCTGTAAAGTTTACCATCTCAGAACAACCATTCGATTTTAAAGAGATGAAAAATGGGAATCAAAGTTTCAGATGGGTTCAATTAAAAAACCTGAAAATAGATGAATTGTCCTTCCCGATTGATAAATTTGCAGTGAAGCAATTATTAACAACTATTCGATGAAGATTACAATTCTTGGTCCTGCTCACCCGTTCAGGGGGGGAATTGCCGCGCTGAATGAAAGGCTTGCTGTTCAACTTCTACAGGAAGGTCACGAAGTAAATATCATTTCATTCACGTTACAATACCCTGCTCTTCTGTTTCCCGGCAAATCGCAATTCTCAAACGATACAGCCAGATTCGATTTCCCTATAACCCGTGAAGTAAACTCCATTAATCCGTTCAACTGGCTTAAAACAGGGAAAAAAATAAGACGATCCATGCCAGATATACTTCTCGTCAGGTTTTGGATCCCATTCATGGGCATGAGCCTTGGAACCATCTGCCGAGAAATTAAAAAAAATAACCACACGAAAATTATTGCTCTTGTTGACAATATAATTCCTCATGAAAACAGACCCGGGGACAAATTCTTAAGCCGGTATTTTATTCACCATGTGGATGGGTTTATTGCCATGTCGAAAAGTGTATTAAATAATCTGACGCTGTTTGACAAGAATAAACCCAAAAAATTCACACCTCATCCCATTTATGATCATTACGGAAAAATTGAACCCCGCGAAAAGGCGTTAAAGAAGCTTCTGCTGGACCCCCGCTTCAGATATATACTCTTTTTCGGTTTCATCCGGGACTATAAAGGGCTGGATCTTCTTCTTGAAGCATTTTCAGACCCCTATTTCAGGAAAATGAACATCAGGCTGATCGTCGCCGGAGAATTTTATAGCGATGAATCAAAATACCTGCAACTGATAGAAAATTATAAGCTGGCTGACCAGGTGATTTTAAAAACAGATTACATTCCCAATGCAGAGGTTGAAAATTATTTCAATGCAGCAGATATTGTTGCACAACCCTATAAATCAGCCACTCAAAGCGGAGTCACACAAATCGGATACCATTTTAACAAACCCATGCTTGTTACTGATGTTGGAGGTCTGGCTGAAATTATTCAGCACGGGAAAGCCGGATATGTAGTCAAAACTGAAGCAATAGAAATCAGAAATGCCCTGAAGGATTTTTTTGATCAGGAACGTGAATATGAATTCACCCAAAACGTTATTCTGGAAAAGGAACGTTTTAAATGGGAAAGAATGACAGAAACAATTTATGAACTAACCAATAAGCTTCAAAATGGATGACATCAAAAGAATGATTACGGAGGTATCGGAATTGACCCATACGATTTTACAAGATCATCAGCTGCTGCAGGCCATTCAAAAAGTAATTGCATTAATCACTGATGCATACCGTACCGGGAATAAGGTTGTTTTTTGTGGCAATGGGGGAAGTGCAGCAGAGGCACAGCATCTGGCAGCTGAGCTTTCAGGAAAATTCAGGTTAAACCGAACTCCTTTGCCCGCTGAAGCATGCCATGTCAATTCTTCTTTTATCACGGCTGTATCCAATGATTATTCATTCTCCAAAGCATACGCCCGGTACATTGAAGGATTCTGCCGGAAAGGCGATATCCTCTTAGGCATGTCCACATCCGGAGAATCGAAAAATATAATTGAAGCATTTCAGGCAGCAAGTAAAAACGGCTTAACGACCATTGCGCTTACAGGTAAAACAGGAGGACTATTGGCATCTCATGCTGATTTCACACTAAAAATTCCATCGGTTAATGTAGCCCGAATACAAGAAATTCACCTGGTAATCGGGCATATTATTTGTGAAAGCGTGGAAAAGAATTTATTTGGAGAAGAATGAAAAAAATACGTTATATTTCCCCCGGTATTTGATTTGGCAGCATCTTTCGGATAAGAATGCGTGGATCATCAGAAAAAGAGTAAGAATATAAAGATCAAGAACGTGCAGCATTTTAACAAAGCTGAAATCAGGCAAATTGAAGACCGGTACCAGGATTTTCTGAAAGTGATTCAGGATAAGTTTGACAGTGAGCGGTTAATGCGGATTGAAAAAGCATTTCGATTCGCCAATGCTGCGCATGACGGGATTAAACGGAAATCGGGAGAACCCTATATTATCCATCCTATAGCAGTCGCACGGATTGTTGCCAAAGACATGGGCCTGGGGGCCACCACCATCTGTGCAGCCATATTGCATGATGTTGTTGAAGATACGGAATACTCCATCAACGACATTGAGAATATGTTTGGAACAAAAGTGGCACGTATTGTTGACGGACTGACTAAGCTCTCGGGCGATTTTGATTCCCGTCAGGCACTGACTCTCAAAAAGATGCTCATGACCCTATCGGATGATGTCCGGGTTATTCTGATAAAAATTGCCGACCGCCTGCATAATATGCAAACGCTGGATTCCATGCCCCCCCACAAAAAAATCAAAATCGCCGGAGAAACCTTGTTTTTATATGTACCCCTGGCTCACCGGTTAGGTCTTTATGCTATTAAAAGTGAATTGGAAGACCTGAGTTTTAAATATAAGCACCCTGACGAATACAAGAAAATATTATACATGCTGCATAACCAGGAAGAAAAACGTAACTACCTGGTGAACGAGTTTATCCGTCCGGTAAAAGAAAAGCTGGAAATTGAAAAAATTGACAGTTCAGTTGCTTACCGGCTGAAATCAACCTGGTCAATCTGGCAAAAGATGCAAAAAAAGGGGGTTACATTCAATGAGATCTATGATATTCTGGCAGTACGGATAATCATCAAAGCCAAACCTGGCATTTCAGAAAAGCGCCAATGCTTCGATGTTCTTTCATTGGTAACCGACATTTACAAACCTCGCCCCGATCGTATTCGCGACTGGATCACCATGCCAAAAGCAAATGGCTACGAATCGCTTCATGTTACCGTGATGGGGCCGCAGGGCAAATGGGTGGAAGTGCAGATACGTACTGAACGGATGGACGAGATTGCCGAGCGTGGATTTGCCTCCCACTATCGCTATAAAGATATCAGCACCTTTGAAAGTGAATTGGAAACATGGATAGAACGGATTCGCGATCACTTGAGAAATCCCGATTCTGATGCTTTTGAATTTCTCGACGATTTCAAATTGAATTTATACGCAGCCGAAATTAACCTGTTTACTCCCAAGGGCGATATGGTATCCCTTCCACAAGGATCAACGGTTATCGATTTGGCTTATGAAATACATACCGACCTGGGCAATAAGTGTATTGGAGCAAAAATTAATTTTAAACTGGTGCCGATTAGCCATATACTCGAAAATGGAGACCAGATTGAAATCCTCACCTCAGAAAAGCAGGTACCCAAAATGGAATGGCTGAAGTTTGCCACTACTGCAAAAGCAAGATCTAAAATAAAAGATGCATTTAAGCTGGAAAAGAAAAAACATGTCGATAAGGGTAAAGATTTGGTGGAGGATGCCCTGAGAAACATTAAAGCACCTATCACATCCAATAATCTAAAAAAAATTATCGCCCACTTTAATTTAAACAACAAGGAACAACTCTATTCCGAGGTTGGAATGGGATTTTTAGAACTTGAAAACCTGGAGGAGATTCTCGGGAAAAAATCACCCAACAAGCTGGTGAAGTATTGGAATATTACCTTCAGCCGTAAGAAAAAGGAAGAGAGTGAATTTTCTGAATCCAAGAATCAAAAAATTGACACAAAAAAACCCTTTTTACTGAAAGAGGCCCAGGATAATGTCACCTACTCACTGGCCAAATGCTGCCACCCTATTCCTGGCGACAAGGTTATCGGCTACCTCAGTACAGATGACCATGTGATCATTCACAAAACCGGTTGTAAGGAGGTGGAAAAATTCCTTTCAAGCCACGGAAACCGGATCATTGCCGCCGAATGGACCCGCTTCAAAAAACAATCCTATTTAATCCGGTTGCGCCTTGAAGGAATAGACCGGCTGGGCATCCTGAATGAGGTGACCAATATCATTTCAAAACAGTACAACGTAAATATGCGATCTGTAAAAATCGATACCCACGAAGGAATTTTCGAAGGCGATCTCTTTCTTTATGTGCACAATACCGACGACCTGATACACCTGATCGCAGGCCTGGAGAAAATTAAAGGTATCGAACGCGTTTCACGCGATGAAAACCTGAACGATTAATTTGTAATGATTCTTAATAATCAAAAATTATTTCTATTTTTGAATCTTATTTAAAACGGGTTTAAAAATGAATAGCCATAAAACCAGGGAAACTGTAAGAAATCTGTTTACTGAATACCTGGAAAAAAACGGGCACAGAAAAACTCCGGAGAGATTTGCCATTCTCGATGAAATATATTCACGTGAAGGTCACTTCGACATTGAATCATTATATATTTCAATGAAGAATAAAAAATACCGGGTAAGTCGTGCAACCCTATACAACACCATTGAGTTACTGGTTGAATGCAAACTGGTTATCAAGCACCGGTTTGGGAAAAATTTAGCCCAGTTTGAAAAAGCTTTTGCCACCATGCAACACGATCACCTCATCGATACGGTCAGTGGCAAGGTCATGGAGTTTTATGACCAAAGGATACGTGAAATCATTGAGGACGCCTGTCTGAAAAATAATTTTCAACTTTCACATCATACCCTTTATATCTATGGACAGAAAATGATCAAGGAATAAATAGGTTACATTAATCTTTTATAAAATGATTTGTAATTCCTGATTATTCTTGTGAAGCCAACAAAAATATTCTTAACTTTAAAACGAAAAAATACGCCGTGAAAAGATATTCCTCAAGGATTTATTTTCACGGTTTCTGTTGTATAATATAAGTCAAGCAAGAAATGAAAGTTGATGTACTGTTAGGCCTTCAGTGGGGAGACGAAGGTAAGGGAAAAGTTGTGGATGTGCTGACCCCCGAATACGATGTAATTGCCCGTTTTCAGGGAGGCCCCAATGCTGGTCATACGCTGGAATTCAATCACATAAAACAAGTTCTACACACTATTCCTTCGGGTATCTTCCGGGAAAACAAAATCAACATTATTGGGAACGGGGTAGTGATTGACCCCATCATTTTCAGGAAAGAAATTGAAGGACTGAAAAAAATTGGTGTTGAGCTTTCAAAAAACCTGTATATTTCTAAAAAAGCACACCTGATATTACCCACGCACCGATTGCTGGATGCTGCTTCTGAACAAAACAAGGGAACAAAAAAAATTGGATCCACCCTAAAAGGAATTGGACCTACCTATAAAGACAAAATTGGCCGGGAAGGGTTACGCGTAGGTGACCTGCTTCATCAATTCGATGTGAAATACAAGGAGAGGATTGAAAACCACAAATCTCTTCTTTCAGAATTCTTTCACTACGACTTCAGCCAAATGCTGCCTGAATATGAACAGGAATGGTTTGAAGGAATAGAAGTATTAAAATCCTTTCAAATTATTGATACAGAACATTTTATCAACGATTTGTTAAAGAAAAACAAGTCTGTACTGGCTGAAGGAGCGCAGGGGACACTTTTAGATATCGACATTGGATCTTATCCGTTTGTGACCAGCTCAAATACAATATGTGCGGGAGCTTGTACAGGACTTGGTCTGGCGCCTCAAAAAATAGGAAGAGTATTTGGCATTTTCAAAGCCTACTGTACCCGCGTAGGGATGGGACCTTTCCCCACAGAGCTGATGGACGAAACCGGGGACAAACTGCGAAAGGCTGGAAATGAATACGGATCAACAACCGGCAGACCCAGGCGGTGTGGCTGGCTGGACCTGGTAGCACTGAAATACTCACTGATGCTCAACGGAGTATCTGAGATGATCATGATGAAAGCCGACGTACTGGACTCTTTTGAAATCCTGAAGATCTGTGTCGGATATGAAATCGACGGAGAGGTGGTTGAAAATTTTCCTTTCGAGTTGACCGATAATATCAAACCCGTTTACGTGGAATTACCCGGCTGGGAAACCAACTTAACGAATATCAAAAACCAGCACGCGTTCCCTGAAGAACTGAATAATTATATCAGTTTTATTGAAGATGAAACAGGTATTCCTGTTACCATCGCATCAGTTGGACCAAACAGAGAGCAGACCATTTTTCTCGACCGGGACTAATCAATTCGAACAATAGGGGTAGGGATGACTGGAACTAAATCGACTCTTAAAAACCTGTTTTCTACATGATGATGTCATTACCAACAAATCATTGGGGACTATATACCGATTTATATGAACTAACCATGGCTCAGGGGTATTTCTTTTGTGAAAAAAAAGATGAACCTGCAGCATTCAACTACTTCTTTCGAACTAACCCTTTCCATGGAGGATTTACCGTTTTTGCAGGATTACAAAGCTTTTTAGAAGTACTTTCCTCTTTTACCTTTAGCGAATCAGATATTCAATACCTTAAAGATCAAGGATTTAATAATATATTTCTTCAGTTCCTGGAAGGATTTCGTTTTTCAGGGAATATTTTAAGTGTTCATGAGGGGGAGATCATGTTCCCAAACGAACCGGTTGTCCAGGTAGAAGGGAATATTTTAGAATGCCAGCTGATAGAAAGCTTGTTATTAAACATATTGAACTTCCAGTCGTTGATTGCCACCAAATCGTTTCGCATCAAAATGGTGGCAGGTGATAAAACCTATGCTGAGTTTGGCCTTCGCAGGGCACAGGGAACAGGTGCTTTGCATGCAAGTCGTGCCTCGGCCATAGGAGGAGCTTCATCCACCTCCAACGTTATGGCAGGGAAAAGCTATCATCTACCGGTTTCCGGTACTCAGGCACACTCCTGGATACAAAGCTTTTCTAATGAGATCGATGCCTTCAGGGCGTATGCCAAAGTGCATCCTGAAAACACAGTCTTGTTAGTGGATACCTATAACACCCTAAAGTCGGGGATTCCAAACGCTATTGTTGTTGCGAAGGAGATGGAGAAAGCAGGCAATCGGATGCAGGCAGTACGGCTTGACAGCGGAGACCTCGCTTACCTGAGCAAAAAAGCCCGAAAAATGCTTGATGATGCCGGATTGAATTATATACAGATCATTGCATCCAATCAGCTGAATGAATATGTTATAAACAGCCTGTTAAAAGATCAGCATGCCCCTATTGATTCGTTCGGGGTTGGCACAGAGTTGGTAACCGGCAAGGCAGATGCTGCACTTGATGGGGTGTATAAATTGTGTGAAATAAACGGTACCCCAAGGATGAAGTTCTCAGAAAACACCGAAAAAATGACTCTCCCCGGTAAAAAGCAGGTATACAGATGTTACGACAACAATGGTATGTTTTTCAGAGATGCCATCCTTCTTCAGGACGAGAATCCGGAAGAAGCTGAAACCATCTTTCACCCTGTATATTCAGAAAAAAGAACCCGGATAAACATGCTTAAAAAGGAACCCCTGTTGCATCCGGTTGTAAAGAATGGCCAGGTGGTTTTGAAGAACAAAACACCCGGTGAAATTCACCAATACCTGATCAACCGGTCAGAAAAACTTCCGGAGGAACACAAACGGTTCATCAGTCCTCACATCTATAAAGTAGGCATTTCCCCGAATCTGATGGAAATCAGAAATCAATTTACAGCAGGGTTCGAATAAAATTCGTAGTAAAAAGAAATGAGACCTGACTGTTGCGGGATCTTCTTCACTTCCCACTGGCGCCAACCAAAGCAAAAACGAAAACTAGTCAGGGTAATATCCCCTGATGATTCCCCGTTTTGAATCTTTGACAAACAGCAACACTTCATCTCTCTCCTGGCTTGCGGGCATTTCTGCTTCAATAATTTCGACAGCCTGGGCTGTATTCAGCCCTTTTTGATAGATATACCGGTAAATATCCTGGATTTCTCTGATTTTATCGTTACTATAATTCCTCCTTCTCAATCCGATAGAATTAATTCCCACGTATGACAAAGGTTCGCGGCCTGCCTTAATATAAGGAGGAACATCTTTCCGCACGAGGGAACCACCGGCGATCATCACATGAGAGCCAACATGACTAAACTGATGCACACCGGTCATGCCGGAAATAATAGCCCAGTCGTCAATGATCACCTCTCCGGCCAGCTGTGTATTATTACCCAGGATGATATGATTCCCCACAACACAGTCGTGGGCAATATGTACATAAGCCATGATCAGGTTGTTGTTACCGATTACAGTTTTCCCTTTGGAAGCAGTTCCCCTGTTTATGGTCACATATTCACGAATAGTGTTATTATCACCAATTTCAACGGTAGTGTATTCTCCTTTGAACTTCAGGTCCTGAGGTGCGCCACCAAGAACAGCTCCGGGAAATATTTTGCAATTTTTTCCAATGCGGGTTCCTGAGAGTATGGTCACACTGGAACCGATATGGGTTCCTTCGCCAATAACAACATCCCTGTCGATGGATACAAATGGCTCAATAACTACATTATCGGCTACTTTTGCATCAGGATGGACATAAGCTAATGGTTGTTTCATCTCATTAAAATTACTTATTATCTATAGTATTTGCTTCAATATTCTCGCTCAGTTTAAAAGTATTTGCCTCCCTCCACCGTTTATATTAATGGTGTTCGGCAGAATATATAAGCGTATTTTGTTGGAACGAACACGTCATTCGTCATCCATTTCGTTGAAACTCCCATAATTTTTATCACGTTTCTTTGTGGCATAATTTGTCATGGTCGTTTCATCAGTGATAGTTAATAATTATTGTTTAACGATTTGGGCCATAAATTCGCCTTCAGCAACGATTTTACTTCC
>JAQVON010000161.1 GCA_028702595.1 Mariniphaga sp.
CCTTACCGGTTCACATCATATACTGTTTATCCTTTAACGGCAGGTTTAAAGACAGAAAATGATTTACTTTGTAGACGAAAAAAAAATTAATGGAGAAGACAATCATCAACAACTACGAAGAATTTGAGTCGTTTCTGGGAAAAGAGATAGGTTTGTCGGACTACATATCGATCACTCAGGAACAGATTGATAAATTTGCTGATGCCACGCTTGATTATCAATGGATCCATACGGATCCTGAGCGGGCAGCCAGGGAGTCTCCGTTTAAGAGCACCATCGCTCACGGGTATCTCACGGTATCTATGCTGACTTACCTGTGGTATTCGATTGTTGATGTTCGTCATGTGAAGATGATTGTCAACTATGGCATTGAAAAGCTTCGTTTTCAGCAGCCGGTAGTAGTCAATGACAAGATCAGGGCACGGGTTTTCCTGCACGACATCAGGAACCTGCGTGGTATTGCAAAGGTAACAGTAAGGATAGACGTAGAAATTGAAGGTCAGAAGAAGCCGGCTTATGATGCATTGGTAACCTTTCTCTATCATTTCGAACAGTAACCTTCATTGCTGATTTCCTGTGACCTTTCACCTGCAGCCAGTTTAACCGGCCGACTGATTATTTTAATTTTTCAGCTTTTCCAGCAGGCCTGTACTGGCATCTTCCAGGAGGTCGAGTACCAGTTCAAATCCATCTTCCCCCCCGTAATAGGGGTCGGGAACATTATCGTAGCTCCATTCTTTACTGAAATCGGTCATTTTACAGATTTTGTCCAGATCATCCTCATTTCTGGCCAGTTTTTTCAAGTCTTCGATATTCTGATTATCCATCCCGATGATGATGTCGAAAGCATCAAAATCAGTTTCGGGGTTGAATTGCCGGGAGATGCTGGTGAGAGAGTACCCTCTTTTGATGGCATGTTTTTGCATCCGCATATCGGCCTTTTCACCCACATGCCAGGCACCTGTTCCGGCAGAATCAATTTCAAACTGGTCGCTCAGACCCTCTCGTTGGGCAGTACTTTTAAATACTGCTTCCGCGCTGGGCGATCTGCAAATATTGCCCATACAAACAAAAAGAATTTTTTTCTTACTCATTTTTATTCCAAATTTCATATGATTTCATCGCTTGCTGCAACAGCATTGCATATCCGTTTTTTACAGCAGCACCCTGAGCCAGTCCCTTTTCCATAAATTTAGTCACCTCAGGATTATAAACCAGGTCGAACAGAACATGCTTCGGACCGACAAAAGAGTATGGGATGGGGGGGAAGGTGTGAACATTCGGAAAAGTTCCCAGGGGAGTCGCCTGAATAATAAGCAATCGCTCCTCCATCATCTTTTTATCGATATCATCGTAGCGTATTTCTTTTTCCTGCAGCTCTTCGATGGAAGCCGACAGATAATCGATATCGAGCTTCTTCAACACATACCGGATGGCTTTGGAAGCTCCGCCGGTACCAAGGATTAATGCCTTCCTGTGCCAGGGTTTCAACAATGGTTTCAATGATCCTTCAAAACCCAGTGTGTCGGTGTTATATCCTTTTAACCTAAGGCCTCCGGCAGTTCGGATAAACCGGATAGTATTCACTGCTCCCACTACCTCCGCCGCTCCATCCAGTTCATCTAAATAGGGGATGATCTGCTCTTTATAGGGAATGGTCACATTCAATCCGCTTAATTCCTGATTATTCTGAACGATTTGGGGAAAACCGGAAATATTTTCCAGCTCAAAATTTTCATAGGAAGCAGAAATATTTTCCCGTTCAAATTTTTCAGTAAAATAACGTTTCGAAAAAGAATGCGTGAGCGGGTATCCGATCAATCCATATTGTTTTTTTATTTGTCCGCTATCCATTATTTTTTACATTTTTTGTCAATCCTTCCACCACAAAAATAAGGACAAAACCGACAATGGCCAAAAGTACAGCTCCCCAAAGCCACGAATCGTTCCCCGTGAGTTGTTCATAACTCCCGGGCCACACATTTTGTTCCGTTAACGTTCTGATTTCCCCGTGCCGGTCGATGAACGTTTGGGTCACCTTTTTCCACGGCCATATTTTATTAAGCGATCCGGCCATAAACCCGGTGAGTACGGCAATGGTGATCTGGTGATAATGCCTGAGCAGCCACGACAACAGGTTGGCGAAAGTAATGATCCCCAGGGCAGCTCCTGCAATAAATATCAAAAGTACGGGAATATTCAGATCGCCTACTGCCGAAAGGATGAAAGTATACATCCCCAGCAACACCAAAATAAAGCTGCCGGAAATTCCGGGCAGGATCATGGCACAAATGGCAATCGCTCCGCTAAGAAAAATAAACCACCAGGAAGAATTGGCCTCTGCCGGAGAAATAACCGTGATGAAAAAGGCCGCCACAGCTCCGGCCAGCAAGGCCAGGATGGACGGGAAATTCCATTTTTCCAGGGAGCGTCCAACATATAGAGCAGAGGCAATGATCAATCCAAAAAAGAAAGACCACACCAGTATGGGATACTGATGTAATAAATATTCCAGCCCTTTGGCCAGCGAGAAGATGCTGATCGCAATTCCAAGCAGGACAGCCATCAGGAAATTGCCGTTTATTGCTTTCCAAAAAGATGCAACCCTGCCGGTCAACAAAAGCTTCAGCGCTGCGGGATTGATCGATTTGATAGAATTGATCAGCTCCTCATAAATACCGCTGATAAAAGCAATCGTGCCACCAGATACACCGGGAATAAC
>JAQVON010000162.1 GCA_028702595.1 Mariniphaga sp.
TTAGAAATTCATCTTTTATGCCAATAGCAATAGCACTTTTCCCTTTACCATTGTATCCAAATAGAATGTTTTTGGCACGAAAAAGTAAGTCGTTGGGATTTGTATAGCCAACAAAAGATTTAAGAGTGAAGTTATTTAGTTTAGTTATCATTTTTTTCAATTTTAGCTAAAAAACAATCTTCACATCTTCTTTATAATTCTGTAATGTCCCATTTAAACTTGCTGTCCAACCATCAATAAATACTTTCCCGTTTTTAATAGCGTTTGCATAATCATCACTGGTTATTTTCTCGCTGTTGGTTATGTAATAATTGTTGCCGATTTTGTAAATGCAATCCTTTACTACTTCTTCGGGAACTTGCGATGGTTCGTCTAAACCAACGGTGAAAATCATATTGTAAATGCGACTTAAAGCATCAACGTCATTTTCAGTTATTGAAATTTGACCTGTTTCATCTACTTTAAGTTGCGGTGCTACTATGCTATCAAACACTTTAAAACCAAGGTCTAAACCTTTTTTCGAATTATACACAGCTTTGCTCTCGGCAACCATATCAAAGTTTAGTTCACCTTCTTTCTTCTTCTTTTTTTCCGTTTCTTCTTTGGCCATTTTTTCTCCTGCTCGTTTTAGACGTTCTATGGTAATACTTGAAATAACTGGTGGTAAATTATTTTGTACACAAAACTTGTAAGCAGGTTTATCTTCTTTGATTGGCTCGTCTATTTGGCACAAAATGAATTTACGGTTGCCACCATCTTCTGCATTGAGTTGCATTACTGCATGCCCTGTTGTTCCAGAACCTGCAAAGAAGTCAAGAACTATATCATTTTTATCTGTGGCTATTTGAAGAATTTTTGAAATGAACCCAATAGGTTTAGGAAATTCAAATACTTTAATTCCATCAAATAAATCTCTTACATCTCTTGTTGCTTTTTTATTCCCTTCTACTTTAACCCAAAGATTTCCTGGCTGTTTCAGTCTGCCTTCCAAATAAAACTTTTGATAAACATTCCATTCATTATTGCCATTTTTCTTCCATTCAATAAGATTTGAATTATTTAGTTCATCAAATTTTTCCTTACCGCAAATCCATCTGCTTTCATAACCTGCTGGAGCAATAGGATAAACTTCTGTTCCATCAGGTGCAATTAATGGATAAAACATTGTTGGTCTATCCTCTCGTCTATCTTCACCTCCAGTCCTTCGTAAGGGTCGGATTAGATAAATTCCGTTTTCATCTTCTTTATCATAGATAGCACTTTCTTCCTCTGTCATTGGCGTTCCAGAGAATTTCAAGTTTGCAGATTTTGAATAGACTAATAAATAATCCATTTCATTAACTATCGGTTTTGCACCACCACCTCCTGTTGGAGTTCCTGTTGCCCTTGTTATTTGAGCTACAAAATTCTCCTCACCAAATACATCATCACAAAGTAATTTCAAGTTGGCTTGTTCGTTGTCGTCAATGCTTATAAAAATAACTCCGTCTTTATTTAATAAGTCTCTTGCCAATAATAAGCGTGGATACATAAAAGCCAACCAACCATTGTGGCTTTTTTTGGTTTTGAAGCTAAAATCCATTCTTGCAAAATCGCTTTCGCTTAAGTTTGCTAAACCCAAAACTTCTGCTTCTTCTTTATCAAATTTATCTGGGTAAACAAACTCATCACCTGCTGTATTGTATGGTGGGTCAATGTAGATACATTTTATTTTTCCGCTGTAGTGGTTTTTCAGGATTTTCAAACTGTCTAAGTTATCGCCTTTCAGTACCAAGTTTTCTGTGCCTGCATTGAGCGAAGTCGAAATGTCAATATTTTTACTTAATGTGTTATTTAGGCGTAATTCCTTTTCTGTCTTTTGAGCATATTTAGCCCTGGCAAAGTTTCTGCCTACAAAATTTAATCCGTAACCGTTTACCTTTTCGTCAATTGGTAAACCCAAAACGGTTTTTAATTCTTCTAAATTTATCTCGGTGTCTCGGATTACATTGGGGTAGTTCTCTTTCAGAAAACTCAACAATTTGTTTTCGTTGTTTTCTGTGCCAACAACTGTAAATCCTGCTTTTATAAAATCTTGTTCTGCCATTGTTTTGTTTTTTGAACCACATAGGTACATAGTTTTTTCTATATATCTATATGGTTACTATTGTTAAGTCAATTTTGAAAAATATTCGTTTACAAATGTTTTTTGTCCTTCTTTAAAAATATTAGAACAATTAAAATTGGTTAAGATGCCTTTTGGACATTTTAATAGTTTCATATAAGTTAGCAGTTGGGCATCAAAAATAGGATGTATTTCATTTACGGCTTTCAACTCTACTACAATGCAATTTTCTATAAACAAATCACACCTGAAATCAATGTCTAAGGTCTTACCTTTGTATACAACAGGAATTTTCATTTCAGTAAGAAAATTAATTTTTCTAAGCATCAGTTCTTCCTTTAAGCATTGATGATACACACTTTCTAACAAACCGCTGCCCATAAATTTATGAACTTCTATGGCACTTCCGATAATCTCGTAAGTTAGTTCGTCAAGGTATTTCTTTGTAATCATAACGCTATTTTATTTTTGTTTTTAAACCACATAGGAACATAGGTTTTATTTCTATGTGTCTATGTGGTTGAATCATTTATCAATGCTGCTAATTGCGTTTTATTGATACGTTCTTTAAATGAAATTTTAATGTTTTGGTCTTTGTAATGTTCGCCTAATGC
>JAQVON010000027.1:0-3900 GCA_028702595.1 Mariniphaga sp.
TGTAGCCGTGCTATCTCCTGTTCTGTCACGGGTTCAAATTCGTTCATGAACTCCAGCGCTTTCAAAAACAGAGTATTCTGTCCAGGATGAACGGCTGCCGTGATGTTTTTCGACAATGTATATTTCAGGGCCATTTTCATGATCTCCTCATCCAAAACAGGTCTGTACCACACGTTTTTATAGATTTTCTGCTCTCCCTGGGACAAACGCGTAAGGGCCATAGCCTTCAAAGCCAGGATACCCATTCCTCTTTTTTCGGCCTCGGCATACACCTGCGGACCAAAGTTTCCGGCATTCCAGCAGGCAAAATTGATGGGGAAAAGGATGGAGTCGAAATTGTATTTTTGCATCGCAAGCATGGCGGCATCCACGGAATGAGCTGAGAATCCCATGTGCCTGATCTTGCCATCCTTCTTTGCTTTTTCAACCACCTCCATGGCTCCTCCCGGAGCAAAAACTTTCTCCACATCATCCACTGAACTGAGGGCATGCAGCTGATAAAGATCAAACCTGTCGGTCTGCATCAACCGTAACGAATTCTCCAGGTCTTTTTGCGCCCCTTCCCCATCTCGTCTATTGGTCTTGCAGGCTAAAAAACAATTTTCACGATAAGGCTTTAACGCCGGACCTAACCGTTCCTCAGAATTGCCATAAGTAGGTGCAACATCGAAATAGTTCACACCCAACTCATACGCTTTAGACACCAATTCGTTGGCAAAATCCTGTGGATTGTCATTCAGCATGATCCCGCCAAAACCTATGATGGAAAGCTTCTCTCCAGTTTTCCCCAAAACACGGCGGGGAATTTCATAGCTGGCAGAAAAATTATTCCCAAAACTCCGGATGGCCGGGATAGTCAGTGCCAGGGTACCCAATGCACTGTTCCTGATAAAACTTCTTCTCTTCATAATACTCTTTTTTTACGTTTCCCCAATACAGCAATTTAACTCTTTAACAATTCAACACTCAAACAGTTTAATGCCTGTCAAATGTCCCCTTGATTTGAAGAACAATCTCCTTGATATGAAAATCCTTGATTTTTCGTTTTTCGAAATACTCGTGTAACAATTTATCCAAATCTTTATCCGGAAAATCTTCAATGATATCATTTTCACTACAATATAAATGATGATGATTTTCCATGATACCATCATAACGCATGGCTCCAGTTTCAGTATACACTTTTTTAATCAGTCTGTTTTCAATTAGGGTATCGAGTACTTTATATACCGTTCCGGAGGCAATATTTGGATTGGTGTGCCTGATAAATTCAATAATTTGATCTGCTGTTGGATGACTTCCCAACTGATAAACCGCGTCCAGGATTGCCAGTCTTTGAGGAGTTACCTTCAATCCCTTTACTGACAATTTATTTCTTATTTGTTCTATTGTAAAATTCATGTGTCATGACCTACTCAAATTTTATATAAGAGACTGTTTTAAATTTATCCACAAAACCGCATTTCCGGGAATCCGAATATCTGAAAATCACAAAACCAATCATTTACCCATCCTGCAATCGAATCGATCCAGGTTCATCACCTTATTCCAAGTGGCAACAAAATCTTTTACAAATTTTTCTTTTGCATCGGCACTCCCGTATACTTCAGCTAAGGCTCTCAATTCAGAATTTGAACCAAAGATAAGGTCGACACGTGTGGCAGTCCACTTGATTTTACCTGTTTTACGGTCACGTCCGTCATATGTCTCTTTCGCATCTGCATTTGGTGTCCAAACCACACCCATATCCAGCAAATTCACAAAAAAGTCATTTGTCAGCTCTTCGGGGCGTTCAGTGAAAACACCATGTTTTGAACCGTCGAAGTTTGTATTCAGCACTCGCATTCCCCCCAGAAGAACGGTCATTTCGGGAGCTGTCAGGGTAAGTAGTTGCGCCTTATCTACCAATAAATCTTCGGTGGAAAGGGAATAGTTCTGTTTTTTATAATTTCGGAATCCATCGGCTAATGGTTCGAGGTATGCAAATGACTCGACGTCAGTCTGTTCTTGTGACGCATCCATCCGGCCAGGGGTAAAAGGGACAGAAACAGAGAATCCGGAATCTCCGGCTGCCTTTTCAACACCGGCACAACCAGCGAGAACGATAAGATCGGCAAGTGAAACTCTCTTATCGCCTGTTTGAATGCTATTAAATTCTTCCTGAATAGCTTCCAGGGTTTGAAGAACCTGACTTAACTGCCGGGGATTATTCACTTCCCAATCCTTATGTGGAGCCAGTCGGATACGTGCACCATTGGCACCCCCGCGTTTATCGGAACCACGGAATGTAGAAGCTGAGGCCCAGGCTGTAGACACCAGTTGAGAAACGGTGAGACCAGTCTGTAAAATTTTCTCTTTTAGTGCTTCAACATCGGTATTGTCAATCAATGAATGGTTCAGTTCAGGAATCGGATCCTGCCACAACAGATCTTCCTGGGGTGCTTCCGGACCAAGATATCTGGTTTTAGGGCCCATATCGCGGTGAGTTAATTTGAACCAGGCACGGGCAAAGGCATCGGCAAACTCCAGTGGATGTTCATAAAACCTCCGGGATATCTTCTCATATACCGGGTCGATACGCAGGGATAGGTCGGTAGTAAGCATCGTAGGACGATGTCTTTTCGATGGATCATGTGCGTCGGGCATTACCTCACCAGCATCTTTGGCAATCCACTGCCAGGCACCAGCCGGGCTTTTTGTTAACTCCCATTCATAACGGAACAGGTTATCAAAGAAATAGTAACTCCATTTAACCGGGGTTTGGGTCCAGATAACCTCCAAACCGCTACCAATGGTATCACCCCCTTTCCCGCTGCCAAAGGAACTCTTCCAGCCCAATCCCATCTCTTCCAGGGGAGCAGCTTCCGGCTCAGGCCCTACATGAGCAGCATCCCCTGCACCATGAGTTTTACCGAAAGTATGACCGCCAGCTATCAACGCTACTGTCTCCTCATCGTTCATAGCCATTCGGGCAAAAGTGTTACGGATATCCTTCGCCGCTAACAGAGGATCCGGATTCCCTCCCGGTCCTTCCGGATTGACATAAATCAATCCCATTTGAATAGCAGCTAACGGATTATCAACCTTTTCCAGCTCCAGATCTCTGCTATCATTCTCTAACCACTTCTTTTCCGAACCCCAATCCACATCTTCTTCCGGCTCCCAAACATCTTCCCGGCCACCAGCAAATCCAAAGGTTCTGAATCCCATCGATTCCAGAGCAACATTCCCTGCTAAAATCATCAAATCAGCCCACGAAATCTTTTTCCCATACTTCTGCTTGATGGGCCAAAGCAACCGACGGGCTTTATCAAGATTAACGTTATCAGGCCAACTGTTTAATGGAGCAAAACGTTGCTGACCGCTACCTGCTCCTCCTCGACCATCAACTACACGGTATGTACCGGCACTGTGCCAGGCCATCCGAATAAATAATGGCCCATAATGACCGTAATCAGCCGGCCACCATGCCTGAGAATCAGTCATCAAAACATGAAGGTCTTTCTTTAATGACCCATAATCCAAACTCTTAAACTCTTCAGCATAGTTGAAATCTTTATCCATCGGATCCGATAATGAAGAATTCTGGCGAAGAATATTCAGCTTTAATTGATTCGGCCACCAATCACGGTTCTTTGTGCCGCTTCCTCCCATGGCGTGCTTTCCAGTGGCACCTGTCACAGGGCATTTGCTCTCTTTTTCTGATTGATTTTCCATAACTAGATTTGTTTTAAAATATTAAATTTATTATATCTCATATCTTTGAATTTATCCTAATTGAGAATTATTCTCATATAAAGATTTGTAAAATTATAAAATATCAATGAATAATTCTACATAAATAGAAATTATTTTTGATGAGATTTGTTTGTTTTTTGATAATAATTGGATGTTGAAAAA
>JAQVON010000027.1:4000-41020 GCA_028702595.1 Mariniphaga sp.
ATGTTGAAAAAATAAACGATAATGCCGTTAAAGCCAAAATGAGAAATTTCACGCGCATTTTCTCTCATTTCTCCTCCTGATATGCAAATAAAATGATAAATTGTGCTGCTAATCGAATGAAGCGAGCAGGATTAGAATCAATGACGTATGGCGAATATCGAATTTGGAGTAAGGTGAGTACCAAATAAAGTAATTAATTTTATCAGATGAAACGAAAAGAATTTTTGCAACTTACAACTGTATTCATGGGAGGTATCACATTAAACTGCATCGGCGGCCAGAAGCATCAGTTGCAAACAGTCAAAATCGGATTGATCACTGATCTGCACTATGCCAACAGAATTACACCACAGGGAAGCACCCGCTACTATCGGGAATCGATCAATAAGCTATCGGAGTGTATTGCAGTGATGAATGAGCACCGGGTTCATTTTTTTATCCAGTTAGGTGATTTTAAGGACCAGGATGATCCACCCCGTGAGGAGGACACCCTCACCTATCTTACTGAAATTGAAACGGAGTTTCATCGGTTTAACGGTCCCATCTACCATGTTTTGGGTAATCACGATCACGACAGCATCTCCAAACAGCAATTTTTAGATCATATTTCCAATGAGGGGTTTGAAAAAGCTTTGAATTTTTACTCATTTGACACCCATGGATTCCACTGTATTGTACTAGACGCCAATTTCACCTCCGAAGGTACCGGGTACAACAGAGGAAATTTCAACTGGAAAGACACTTATATCCCCGACAATCAGCTTAAATGGCTAAAAAGCGATTTACATGACCATCGGGATAAACCGGCGATCATCTTTATCCATCAGCGATTAGATGAGCTGGATGGAGAAAAAGATCACTTCGTAAAAAATGCGCAGGCAGTTCGATCCATTCTGGAAGAATCAGGAAATGTAATACTGGTTTTGCAGGGACACGATCATCGCGGAGACCTGAACCAGATCAATCACATTGTCTATTACACACTGAAAGCAGCTGTTGAAGGAAGCGGATTGGTAAATAATAACTATGCTATTTTAGAGATTAATCAGGAGTTGGAGATGAGAATCACAGGATTTCGTAATACGGAATCTAAAAATATTTCAAGCGAAAACATTCCGGATATGTAAACCAAAGTGGTTTAGTTTATTATTTTTGTACTGGAGCATATTTTGATAATATGTAAAGTAAATTCTAAATTATTCAGCTTAAATGAAGGTAAGAATGGTATTATTTCAGTTAAAAAAGGCCGGTTTATTGCCGGAAAACAAATCTGATTTTCTCATCAAACCAAGAGGTTGGGCTTGTACCCGGAATCATAAATACACTTTAAGGCTTTTCCTGTTATTACCGGTTTTGATGCTATACTGGCTTTCCTGTTCGTCAGTACACGGTCAAAAAATAACACCGGAACAGAAGCAGCTGATTGATGCAGCCATACCTTGCGAGGCTTATTCAACGCCAAAGAAAGTCCGAAAATTACTGGTAACAAACCTGTCCATGCGCGATGGAAAATTATGGAAAGGATCCTCCCATGCGATTATTCCGGTACATAATTATGCCATTGGGCAGATGGGTAAAATTACCGGTGCGTATGAGGCTGTGTTCAACAACGACATAGAAATGTTCCGGCCGGAGAACATCAAACAATTCGATGCCATTTGCTTTTTAAATACTGTAGGTGTGCTGTTTGAAGATCAGGAGCTGAAAACATCCCTGCTGGATTTCATTAAAAGCGGGAAGGGGTTTGTAGGAATTCACGATGCTATCGCAACATTTGTACAATACCCGGTATACGACCAGTGGCCTGCCTTCGGACAGATGCTTGGTGGCACAGAAAACGGTGGACATCCGTGGGACGGCGAGCTGATGACTATCCAGGTGGAGGACTTATCAAGTCCTTTAACCGCCATGTTTTCGGAAGGATCCTTTCAGATTGCAGACCAGGCTTTCCAGCTGCAGGAACCCGATTTCAGAAAAAATATTCGGGTCTTGCTTAGTATTGATGTAGAGAATACAGGACTGAGCCCTAAACGCCGGATACTGCCTGTTCGCACAGAAGACCTTGATTTTCCCGTGAGCTGGATCCGTTCATACGGACAAGGACGTGTTTTCTTCGGAGGATTAGGCCACCGGGACTCTGTTTTTTGGAATCCGGCCCTGCTGAAACATATGCTTGCAGGAATCCAGTTTGCCCTGGGTGACCTGGAAGCCGATACAACGCCAACCCCACAACCGGCTATAAATAAGTAATCCCATAAACCTGAAAATTACTATGAATCTAAAAATCAAAAATCAATTTAATTTTTTTACCACAAGGGAAATCAATCTGATTCTTTTTCTTTTCTCCATAGCAGTCGGTAACTCCACAGTCTGGGGAGCATCATTTCAGGAGACAGGGACAGAAAAAAATGAGGAGTATGTTTTGTTTTCCAACAGTGTAACAACCTATTCCATTGTTTTGCCAGATGATGCCTCTGAATCCGAGATTTGGGCAGCTAATGAGCTCCAGCATTGGTTAACAAAAATCAGTGGAGCCTATTTTTCATTCTCTTCCAACCACGCACCCAAAATTTATATCGGTTATTGCGAAACGGTAAGTACTAAAACAGGACTTCCAGAGCCTGCCTTTGATGATGAATCCTTCCGCTATTTCAATGTTGGGCCCGATTTGTTTATTTACGGAGGAAAGCAGCGGGGCACCATGTATGGTGTATTCTCCTTTCTGGAAAATGAGCTTGGATGTAGATGGTACACTCCAACCGTTCAGGTAATCCCTGAAAAAGAAGAGTATTCCTTCAGCTCACTCGATCATAGTGAATCACCCGGTATTCAGGTCCGGAATGATTTTTATTATGAAGCTTTTGATCCGGTGTGGGCAGCAAGAAATAAGATGAATGGCAGACTGTCTGCCGACCAGATAAACCAACCCGGAGGAGTAGAAAGTTATTGGGGAGTGCATACGTTTTTCAGATTAATGCCTCCGGCTGAGTTTTTTGAAGAACATCCTGAATACTACAGTTTGGTAGACGGGAAAAGACTAAAAAAAGAGTGCCAGCTTTGCCTTAGTAATCCGGAAGTTATTCAAATAGTTACCGAGCGCATAAAAAATATCATGCGTGAAGAACCCGGTCATATGGTTTATTCTGTATCTCAAAATGATGGTCCGCCTTACAATCCGTGCCAGTGTAAAAAGTGTCAGGCAATAGTGAATAAATATGGGGGAAAGCAATCAGGAATTATCATTTGGTTCGTAAACCAAATAGCTGAATCGATAGAAAAGGAATTTCCGGATAAATATATTGGCACGCTGGCATACCGATACACCCGGACTGCCCCTCAAGGCATCAGTCCACGTGAAAATGTTGTTGTCCGGCTTTGCCCGATTGAAGCATGTGTGGCCCATCCACTGGAAGAATGTCCGGAAAACAAATCGTTTGTTCAGGACATGCATGCCTGGTCTTCCATAGCCCCGCACCTCTATTTTTGGGATTATGTCGTAAACTTCCCGCGTTATCTGTTGCCATATCCTAATTTTAAGGTTTTACAGCCCAATATAAAAACCTTCAGGGAAAATGACGGCATTGGCATCATGGAACAGGGAGCCTATCAGGATCGAGGTGGAGAATTTGCTGAACTTAAAGCTTACCTGATAGCGAAACTGTTATGGAACCCCGATGGTAATGTGGATGAAACAATCGATGACTTTATGTTGGGATATTACGGAAGATCGGCTCAATACATCAGACAATATTTTGATCTGTTGCAGGAGCAGATCACTCCTGAAACACACATTTTCATCAACCTGAAAGCCGATGATCCAATTTTTTCGGAGAAACTTGTGAATGAATCTCTTCACCTATTAAACAAAGCCCGAAAAGTTGCTGATAATAAAGAAATAGCGAAGAGGGTAGAATTAGCTACCCTGCCGGTGCTGTTCCTGAAGTGTAGTCGTACACCGATAGTTGCACGCGAAGATGGCACATTCGATAAATTTCTTGAAATCATCCGGGAACAAGGAATAACCCGTATTCATGAATATGGAGCAAAAAATGATCTGAAATCTTTTACAGAGTTTGTTTTAAGTGCGAAATAAAGACTGACTAACAGAGCAAAACTTGTGGGCACAGCAACTTCAGCTATCGCAAAAGAGGTGAGATATTTCCTGTCCCCAATAATCCTCTTTTGTTTCTATTATTTCTGTTTCACAAACATTCCGAATATCATTTTATGATTGGAAAAAATTTAATCAGGAAATATTTGTGTTTTGAACCTGAAATTGATACTTTTCGCAGATAAAAACATGAATGAAAAAGAATAACATTTTAAGAAGAGACTTTCTGAAAGGATTATCAACATTACCATTTCTGGGCTGGTTTGCCTTTGGTTTTAAAGATAATATTACACGGGAAATCACAAAAAAACAGCCGGATTACCATGAAATACTAAGAATAAAACAACTGGATTCGCCCAAAGAGAAATTGATCCCCTCGGCGGCGTTTAATGGAAAGCAACTGCGGTTTGGACTGGTGGGAAATGGATGGCGCGGCGAACAGCTTTTGCATACACTGTCATATGCACATCCGGAAACTATTGAAAAGAACACTTCAAACGGCAAATTATCCGGTCATTTTCAACAGTTCGTTGACAACGAAGATGTGAATGTTGAATTTGCCGGTGTGTGCGATACTTTTAAAGTGTATGCCGATAGGGGTGCTGCTTTTCAGTCGTTGAAGCATTCTACCCCACCGATCCGTATCTATAAGAACTACCGTGAAATGATTGCCGATCATACCATCGATGCAATTCTAATTGCCACACCCGATCACACACATGCACAGATAGCTATTGATGCAGCAAAAGCAGGGAAACATATCTATCTCGAAAAACCAATGACACATACCATCGAGGAAGCCGTGGAGTTGCGCAATGTGATAAAAGATACAGGTGTGGTGTTTCAGTTGGGGCATGAAAACCGACAACAGATGAGCTTTAAAATAGGCCGCGAAATGTATCGGAAAGGTGTTTTGGGAGATGTTACACTGGTAAGAACAAACACGCACCGAAACAGCCCGGATGGAGCATGGATCCGGAACCGCCCTTTCGAAGACCTTGCGAATGAAGAGTCAATTGACTGGAAAGAGTTTCTTGGAAAAGCAGAATGGCAACCATTCGACAAAAGAAAATATTTTAACTGGCAGCGATACAGCCAATTCGGCACAAGTATAACCGGAAATAATTTCTCCCATCAGTACGACTGCATCAACCAGGTTCTTGACTTGGGTATTCCCGAATCGGTCGTTGCCATTGGAGGTCAGCACTATTACAAAGGACACGGAGACATCCCTGATGTATTGAATGCTGTATTTCATTATCCTGACCGGGGATTGGCGATCATTTACGATGCCTCTCTAAAACACGGGATATACCGGCCGTCACAAATCCTTGGCTCTGAGGCAAGAATGGACATAGACCGGGAAATTCGGATATTTAAAGACAATGGTTCAAAACGCTATAAAAATATCGAAACCCATCCCGGGGTGCCCATTTATCATTACGAGGCAAATAAAGATGTCGATGCCTTTACAAGCGCAACTGCACAGGCCTATATTGCCGGTGGTTACGGCCCAACCTATATCGACGGGAAGGTGATCGATGCAACCTATTTACACCTGAAAGAATGGTTCGATGCCATACGTACAGGCGCAAGAACCAGTTGTAACATCGATGTCGGTTTTGAAGAAGCCGTAACATTCAACCTGGCCAATCTTGCGTATTGCCATAAACAAACCGTCACCTGGGATAAAATGAACGAAAAAGCAATCATCGGTTAATTTTTTAAAATGTAAAAACTAAGTTCAAAATGAATCATAAACGAGTCCATTGCTACACTGGCTGGCAAATTTTCGGATTAACACTCTTAAGGGTTCTGATTGGTTGGCATTTTTTGTATGAAGGATTAATTAAAATCTACACCCCCGGCTGGAGTGCCAATCCTTATTTATCAGGGGCATTGGGGCCGTTAGCACCACTTTTCAAGAATATAGCCCACAGCAAAATCATGCTCCCTGTAGTCGATATTCTTAATGAATGGGGATTGGTAATGATAGGACTGAGTCTCTTTATCGGCTTTTTGACAAAACCTGCCAAACTGTTTGGTATTCTTTTGCTGCTGTTCTACTATCTGGCCTATCCCCCATTCTCCGGATTAGTGGCCAATACCTGGGTGGAAGGAAATTACTGGATTGTCAATAAAAACCTGATCGAAATGGCGGCATTGTTTGTGCTGTACTTATTCCCCACCAGCCAGATAACAGGATTGGAGAGATTTTTTCAGGGGGAAGATGCTTTCATTGATAAGGTGTACCCCAAATAATCTATCTGGTAAATTCATCCGACAATAAAAAGAATTGTTTCACATGTACCATCTGTTGAATCTGGCAGAGGAAGTGTTCCAACATCTTCGTAAGCGGAAATCGCTAAATCTAAGTAAAAACGGGTTCTTTTGGTCGTGCTTAAACCCATGGAAGAATTGCAGATGCCACAATTTTTTCTATGTTTGTATTTTAATAATCAAATAACAAAACCTTGTTTTATGATCATATTGAAGAAGAGTACAAACTGGCAATTTATTTTCTTATTATTGCTTATTTCAGTAAAACCGGGTATCAGTCAGACGACCGGCACTAACCCTTTGATCCCGGTACTGAAGGGTGATTGGATTAAATTATGTGACCGTCCACAACTGGAAAAGTGGCACTCGCCTAAAGTAGAACCCGTTGACTTCACGGTTTTTCAGGCAGACAATAAAACCTGGCATCTGATTGCCTGCGTACGAAATACGACTCAGCCCGGAAGTGGCCGGTTGCTTTACCGCTGGTCAAGTACGGAACTGGAACGTGAAAACTGGACTCCTGAGGGCATATTTCTCTCATCACAAGAAGAGCTGAATCACGCTGAAGGAAGACTCCAGGCGCCATTTCATATTAAGGATGACGGGAAGCACTACCTTTTCTATAACAGCAAAGGAGCTCACTTAATGACCAGTGACGAAGGCATCCATTTTAAGCCTTACGGGAACAAGGCTGTTTTTCCTATGGGAAGGGATGTTTGTATTCTTGACGATCGCGAAAACTCCGGGAAGTGGATTGCATATTATACATCACCAGAACCAGAAATAAACCCTGCAACACGCAACCACACCATTCGTGCCCGGACTGCCGATAAGCTTACGGGGCCATGGTCTGAAGAAGCCATAGAAATTCCGCCCATTACTCCACCATTTCAAGGATATGAATTTGTTTACGCAGAAAGCCCTTTTGTGTTGAAACGAGGTGACTATTATTACCGGTTCGAACAACTTTTTGTCTATTGTTCCAAAGACCCTTTAAAATGGGAAGGCTCACCCATTGCAACACTGGCACCCAAGGACCCCTTAAAACGACTCGCCCCGGAAATTATAACTCATAACGGAAATGACTATCTGCTGGCTTACCAGTGGAGGGGCAATGATCCTCGCGGCATTTATATGATAAAACTGGACTGGAAATAAATATAACTCATTGAAGTTTTCTTAACCGGATGTAATCGCTTTGTTGAACCCGACATATAAAAAAGGGAGCCACAAACATATGTAACTCCCTCTCTTCAAAAATGTGGGTCGTACTGGATTCGAACCAGTGACCTCATGCCTGTCAAGCATGCGTTCTAAACCAACTGAACTAACGACCCATTTTTGACAAAAATATAAAAACAAGTTCACTATTCATGCCAGTGAACTTGTTTTTTATGGATTCAAAGAAAAAATTTTAAAATAAAGAGTATAGCCAGAACAATCATAACAACAGAAAGCTCTTTTCTTTTTCCGCTCAACAGTTTTTACAGAAGTCTTGTTCTCCTTTAGTTTGAAAAATTTTTCGAACGTGGCTTATTTTTTTAAAAAGTATATTTCACCCCTAAAGTAGGTTTAACAAAAAATTCATCTGCTTCAAAATTGTTGCTCAACTCCACTTCGGTACCCAGCGCAAGGTTTTTAGTCGCATTGAACCAAAGTTGTGGCTCTGACAGGAAGCGAAAGTCGGTACCCCAAGACATCTCTTCTTTCCAGAAATCAGCAAATCCGGTAAAAGTCACCTTCCCCTGAAGTAGTTGAACAGTCCACACACCGGTTATCTGAAAGGAAGCGTCCTCTTTGTCCTGGATGTATTTATAGTTCGCCTGTAGAGTAAAAATTTTAGAAAAATCAGATGAAGCAAAGGTTTGCTCCAATCCAGCCAATAAACAATTTTCAATAGGAACAAAAGGAGTATTCTCTCCTTCCAGCTTGAACACACCGCCATTATACTCCAGTCTTGGCTGAATCTTCTGGGTTTCATTCCATCTGAAACTACGGGCAATTTCCCAATAGGCCAGTGAAACACCATTTTCCACATTCCGGGCATCAGAACTATAATCCATGTCGATAAAAAAGAATGTGCTTCCCCAACTGTCGGGTTTGAACATTTCAACAGTAGAAGTAAAAAAATTCCTATCCTTACCCATATCATAATGTAGTTGAATATTTTGGGCTTTTGAAATGTTGAAAATCGCGATAAAAAAAAACAATAAATATATCTGCTTCACCTGATTAAAATTTAGTGGGATGAATGATTTAAAAATAATATACAATAGATCATTTTAACCTGATTAAAATTAATTGTTTTCCAAGGTGTCAAATGGAAGTCGCTTTATAATGTTCCATTTTCGTGGCAAAATTTTGTTATTCCTGGTTTATCTCTTCTTCATCTGTTGTGTTCAACAGTGCTTCGTTTAAAAATGAATTAACAGGTTGAAGTACTCTGAACGACTCAATGATTCCTTCGGTAAACGTTTCACCGGTAATGTCCTGATCAATTAATGGGGATGAAAAGACGAAAGACTAATACCTAAGAAGATGTATAAATTCATGATTAGGGGAAAACCTTTAGGTACTGTTTTCAATTGATGATCAAACATTTCCGGATAAATTGCTTTAAACCCCGGGTGACTGATCAAATGAATAAATGTTTCCGCATTCCGGGAGAGTTCCCGAAGAAAATTCAATACCTTTTCCATTCATTTTTGAAATTAGTTTAATTTTATGGCAAAGTAATAAAAATTTAAAAATCCACGTGAAAAAAATTGCATTGATTGTAGCGGGAGGAAGTGGAAGTCGGATGAAATATTCTGTACCTAAACAATTCATTGAACTTCAGGGTATCCCCTTGTTGTTTCACACTTTCATGGCTTTTCACCGGAATGACCCGGCTTTTGAATTCATTTTAGTTTTGCCTGATAAAGAAATTGTTACATGGGAAAGATTATGTAGAAAACATCAATTCTCCATAGACCATAAAATTACTTCAGGAGGGATAACCCGATTTCATTCTGTAAAAAACGGATTAGATCTGATCAAAGAGGAAGGCATCGTTTTCATACATGACGGTGTCAGGCCACTTGTTTCATCGCAAACCATTGAAAAATGTTATCAAATGGCTAAAAACAAGGGAAATGCAGTTCCTGTCATTCCTCCATCTGAATCGGTCAGAGAAGTATCTAACGGAAAAAATCAGGCCGTTGACCGAAATAAATACTATTTGGTACAGACTCCTCAAACATTTTTAGTCTCACAAATAAAACAAGCCTATCAGCAGGACTACCGGGAGAATTTCACTGACGATGCGTCTGTTATTGAAAATTCAGGGACGGAGATATTCCTGGTAACTGGCAATCGTGAAAACATAAAAATCACCTGGCCTGAAGATTTATTTCTGGCCGAAGTACTCATAGAAATAGAGCACAATTAGTCAGATGGATTTTTATCCTATACCCGGCGATTCCTTTATACCAAAGAATCATCTTTTTGTATTCTCACATCCGTAACGAACTGTTTTATTTGTTGCTCATCCTCCTTCCTGCAAACCATCAGTGTGTCATTTGATTCAGCCACAATATATCCGTTCAGTCCCTGCAATACAGCAACCTTTTCATTGTTCAGGTTGATGATGCAGTTTGTGGTATCATAAACAAGCACATTTTCTCCGTTTATCACATTCCCATGAGCATCTTTCTCTTTATTATCATATAATGATCCCCAGGTTCCCAAATCGCTCCATCCAAAGTCAGCTGTTAAAACAAATACATTCTGTGCTTTCTCCATAATTCCATAATCGATTGAAATTCCCTGGCATTCGGAGTAAGTTTTATTGATGAAATGTACCTCATCTTCCGTATTATAAAGTTTTAATCCTTTAGAAAACAAGGCAGAAACATCACTTAGATAATTGTCGAATGCGGAAAGAATAGAAGATAGCGACCAGAGAAAAATTCCAGAATTCCAGAAAAACTCCCCGCTATCCACAAATATTTTAGCCATTTCCAAGTTCGGTTTCTCTGTGAAAGTTTTTACCTTATACAGATTATCCAGCGATTGAAAATCAACTTTACTTTTCACCTGGATGTATCCATATCCTGTTTCCGGGCGACTGGGTTTTATTCCAAGAGTTAGCAGTGCATCGTTGTTTTCAACAAATGCCAGTCCGTTCTTTATTTGACGGGTAAACTCTTCTTCTTTTATAATCAGATGATCAGCTGGTGCAACAATCAGATTGGCTTTCGGATTAAGGGTTTTTATTTTATAGGAAGCATAAGCGACACAGGGGGCTGTATTTCTCCGGAAGGGTTCAACCAATACCTGGTCTTCTTTAAGCTCAGGCAACTGCTCCATAACCAGCTCTTTATATCTGACACTGGTTACAACCAGAATATTTTCCACCGGGATAAAGGTAGAAAAACGGTCAAAAGTTTGCTGAATAAGTGTTCTTCCGGTTCCCAATATATCGAGAAATTGCTTGGGTTTGGCTTGACGGCTTAATGGCCAAAAGCGACTCCCAACACCACCAGCCATGATAACACAATAATTATTTTTCATTATAGTAGCTAATTTTAAAAGGTTCTTACCTGTTTTTTGTCGTTTATTTAAAAGGCCTTTCTCTCATTCCACCTTTTATTTATTGTCATATAACAGCAATCGCAAACACATCCAGATGGAACATCGATAAATTTTAATTTCGTAATTCGTAATTCATTTTGAATTTATCTGTAAAATTATAAATTTCGACCGATTCAAATCAATGTACGATATATTTAATAACAGGTATTCCTGTTAATTCAGAAATTTATATTTTGATTCAGGTTAGATTGTTGTAATTTTAGATCAAAAAATAAGATGGATATAAAGTTTTTTTTTCATGTAGGAAGATACTTTCAGATGCTCAGGCGTGTATTTGCCCGGCCGGAAAGAACAAAAATATACATCAGACAGTTATTTCGGGAAATCGATAGTCTGGGAGTAAATTCTGTTTGGATTGTGATAATCATTTCCATATTTATTGGTGGGATCATGACCATTCAGTTTGCCTATAGTATGTCGAATCCCATATATCCGCGTACGCTTATCGGGCTTGGCACTCGTGATACATTGATTCTGGAATTTTCTTCTACAATGCTTGCCTTGATTATGGCCGGAAAAATCGGATCTAATATAACTTCAGAAATTGGAACTATGCGGGTTACAGAACAAATTGACTCGCTTGAAATTATGGGAGTCAATTCTGCAGGTTATCTCATTCTTCCCAAAATTGTTGCAGTAGTTTTTATTTTTCCTTTTCTGTTTATTATCAGTGTATTTTTTGGCCTGTTAGGCGGCATGGTTACCGGACCCCTGGCCGGAGTGATTTCCATTCCCGATTATATTGCAGGGATACAATGGCTGTTTTATCCCTATTATGTGACATTTTCACTGATTAAATCACTTTTTTTTGGGTTTATTGTTGCTTCAGTTCCCGCTTATTATGGATACTATGTTCAGGGAGGTGCTCTTGAAGTTGGAACGGCAAGTACGAAAGCAGTGGTAAACACAAATATTCTTATTCTTCTATTCGACCTAATATTAACAAGGCTTTTACTAACATGATTGAAGTAAAACATATCACCAAATCGTTCGATGAGGTAAAAGTGTTGAATGATATTTCAACACGTTTTGAACCAGGAATAACCAATCTGATTATTGGCCGCAGCGGGTCAGGAAAAACTGTTTTGCTGAAATCCATATTGGGTTTATACGATATCGATCAGGGCGAAATTTGGTATAATGATCGCAATCTGGTTGAGCTGAATGAAAAAGAGCGAAAAAAAATAAGACGTGAAATTGGTATGGTTTTTCAGGGTGGTGCTTTATTCGACAGCTTTTCGGTTGCGGCCAATGTGCGTTTCCCCCTTGACATGTTTACCACCATGTCGGCTAAGGAAAAGCAGAAGCGTGTTGAATTTTGCCTCGATCATGTTGAAATCCAACACACAGCTCATAAGCTTTTCCCCAGCGAAATCAGCGGGGGTATGAAAAAACGGGTAGCCATAGCCCGGGCTATCTCCTTGAATCCCAAATATCTGTTTTGTGATGAACCAAACTCAGGACTCGACCCCGAAACAGCTACAGTTATTGACAAACTCATCCAAAACCTGACTAAAGAGTTTCACATGACCACCATAATCAATACGCACGACATGAATTCTGTTATTGAAATCGGTGAATCGGTATTGTTTATCGCCAAAGGAGAAGTTGGATGGCAGGGAACTCATAAAGAAATTCTTCACTCCGGAAATAATAAGTTGAATGACTTCATTTTCGCCAATAAACTTTATGCCCAATTAAGGGAAGAGGGGGATAAACCTGAGCAAAAACAGAATACTTAACCCCTGGAGATCATCCTTTCCACACCAGCCGGGAATCATCAAAATGAAGTTCTACCTTAATACTTCAATACGAATAAAACCCCGAAGTAAAGTGTATATCTATTGTCCATTCATCTAATGATATATATTTCACTTCGGGGCACTGTTGTATATTTTCCTGACAGGTTACTGCCCCTATTTATAGTGCTTCACCTGTCTTACAAGATCTTCCCGGTAATGTTATTGATGCTGGTTTCAATACCTTCAAACGGCTTACCATTTCCCTGATTATCATCTTCAACAAACAAGTACTTCATACCAGCGATTTCACGTGCTTCATAAATCCGTTTAAAATCGATTAATCCGGAACCAACTGAAGTGATATCATCTTTTATCACATCAAAAAACGGAGCACTTTTGTCGGTCATGTCTTTGAAATGAAAAAGTTGGAACCGACCCGGAAATTTTTTAAACATCTCCACCACATCCTGACCCGCTTTTGTTGCCCAGTAGGTATCTATTTCCATAGTGATCAGATCAGGATCCATTTCAACCATGAAAATATCATAGTAAGGAACAATCCCATCGATATTGGCAAATTCAAAATTATGATTGTGATAGCCAAACTGAATCCCGACATTTTTCATGATTCGGCCTACTTCGTTCCAATCGGCAATCATTTTTTTGTAGGTTTCAATGTTTCGATCCTCATCATTTATCCAGGGCTGGACACAGTACTTCACTCCCAGTTCGGCATGATCATCCGCCATTTTTTTTGCGTTGTCGATGGTAATACCTTCAGCTTCAACCTGAGTATGGCTACTTACTATATCCATTCCTAAATCGCTTACCATTTCCCCAAACTCCCTGGGAGCGTATCCATAAAATTTTCCGTTTGCATAATCGGCAAGTTCCAGGTTTTTGTATCCCATGTCTGATACTTTTTTCAAAGAACCGGGAACATCAGCTGCCATAGCATCACGGATACTATATAGCTGAATACCGACACCATAACTTTTTTTATCCGTTACTGCCTGTTTACAAGCTAGTGGACCAAGTGCTGTAATACCAAGAACCCCGGCTGCTGAGGTCCTTAAAAAATCTCGTCTGTTGTGCATAGTTTTCATCTTACTAAAATTAATTGATCTTAATCCTTATCGTGTTTTTATTAAAATGAGCATTCCCTTTTTTTCAACCTATAAATATAGTACATCCTTTTGTTTTTTAAAAAAAATCCTTTCCCCTGGTAAGAAACCTGTAAAAGAAACGATTAGAATTCCAGAACATGAAGGCTTGATATGGAAGAATCAATAGGGATTGTATCGATATTCACAGCTTTTCGTACGGCCAGTTCATATCGGATTTTTGCCAGTGGTATATGGTGTTGTTTTGTATCCACCTGGATGCTTAGTTGGGCATGCGTTTGGCCGGCATTAATTGTAGGTTCATCTGCAAAAAGTTGATTCTCACTCAGGAATGACTTCATCTGGGGCAAATCTTCATTGGAAACATTGAACAGGATAATCACCTTGTTTTCGGCATTGACACTTCCATAAAGGTTCAGCAGAAACATTTTCAACAGGGGGCTTTTTATGGGATCATTTTTCAATGCCGGGTTAATATAAATACCAGATTGGGAAACCATAATCTCGTCGATAATTTTCAGGCCATAGTTACGGATTGCGCTGCCTGACTGAGTAATTTCCACACCTACATCGGCTCCTCCGTTTTTTACTTTTGACTCCGTTTTTCCCCAGGTTTCATAAATAATTATTCCTTTGTCAATTTTTGGAGGAGTTTTATACTTTTGCACACTAAACGCTTTAAACGCTTCATAACAACCAATCGCTTTCAGCTTTTCCTGCACCCAGTTCAGCGCTAAATAGGGCATTTCAGAAACAACAGTAATGATTTGTTGGGTTTGACACAGGGTACGAAAAAAAACATCTGCATTTTCTGCATTTTCTGCAGCAATACCCACAATACGAACATGCCCCCGGTTCAGGGGAAGCACTTCTTCAATATCCAGGGTGGTGTTGTACTCCAGTTTCAGTTCCAGAATTCGTTCCTTGATCCAGTCACCTCCGGCAATAGCAACATCCAGTTCCTGTATTCCCAGTTGGGAGCCAAACTCCTGGGGTCTGCCATCCCAACCAAACAGGAAGTTGACAGATTTAAATTCTGTTGGACCGCCATCCTCATAACCTCGCGTTTCAAAACCTGCATTTTTCAACAGTTGAATGATGTTACCGCCTCTGGATACATTAGCCAACGACCCTGCCGGCATTCCAACAATCAGTTTTTCATTGCTCATAATACCCATTCTAAATTATTTTCCCCGGTAATTCTTCTATAATAACAGGAACTAAAAGGGTTTCCCTCCTCATTCTTCGCATGGCACGCTCCCTTTCCTTCAGGAGTGACCAGATAAAGCAATGAATTTTGCTCACAATTGATTCTGATCTCTTCAATCCGAAGAAGATCACCTGAGGTTAATCCTTTTTTCCAAAGCTCATTCCTGCTACGACTCCAGTATGTAGCATATCCACTGCGCCTTGTCTCTTCAAATGCCTCCCGGTTAACAAAGGATAAAATCAAGACTTCTTTCGTGGTATAATCCTGAGTAACAACAGGAATAAGATCATTTCCAGCAGATCCAAAATCCAACAGTAATTCTTTAGTATATTCTTTTGACATTTTAATTTTATTTGTTGCGAAAATATAAAAACCTTTTTTAATCCCATGGGAATAGATCTGGGAAACACAATGCAAATTAGTGTTTGTGATTTGAATCGGCTTTCCGGGAGAAATTTACAAAAAGAAAATTGTTCACTAACAGTTTTTTATTCTTTTGGTCCAAGCGAACCCCCAAGATTATAGTTCTGCATATTTTGAATATTATACCTGCCAACTCCCTTTTTCATCAATTCAATAAGTTCATCCAGATAGTTTTCATAGACACCTCGTGGATTGGTATTGTGTTTGGATGCAACAGAAGCTGCCATTCCCACTACTTCTCCCATCATACCGGTAGTACGCATCACCCGAACCGTACCTAAAGCCACATGAGTAACACTTATATTTCTTCCTGCCATGAACAAATTATCTACATTACGGGAATAGAAACAGCGATAAGGAACTGGATAGGGATGGATTTTTTTATGTACAGCAATTGATTTAAACTCACTTTCCGGGAAATGCTTTGTATTTTCAGGATCCGGATAATGCAAATCGATGGTCCAGCTAGTGGATGCTGAGGCATCGGGATAAATCACATAATCAGTCAGGTCTTGTTCTTTCAGAACCAGGTCACCTAAAAGGCGGCGTGACTCACGCTTCCCGGCAATGTATGCAACCCAGTCTAGCCGCCGTTTTTGGAATTCTTCTTTCCATGGGCTGGTATTTTTAATTGTTGACCAATTCGAAAAAACGACAAGCAGTCCATAATCGCGTATACGTTCAAAATCGGATACCTGATCAAAATTCATTCCTGTTTCCCAGGTCCACTCGCCCATAGTTACCGGCTCGGAGTTTTCTTCGTTGAACGCTATTCCATATTGAAAAACAGGAAAGTCTACCGGGTTGGGCTCTTCCACGGAGTACCACTGGACGGAAGACCCCATGGTCAGTCTGTCGGCTTTTTCGGGAGCGGTTGATTCTCCATACTCATTACGACTTTCGCGTCCCATGGTATAATCAGCCCCGGCCAGGAATCCGATGGTTCCATCACCTGTACAATCGGCAAATAATGGAGCTCTAAAAGCCAATTCATCTGCATTTTCAATATGTCGGGCGTGCACCTCCGTAATGGTTGATTTTTTCATTTTTACAGCAAATGCCCGGTAATTTGTGAACAAGGATATATTCTCCTCTGCTAAAACCACGTTCATCTTTTTCTCATCCTCATAATAACTGGCGGGTTGGGCATTCCCTCCCTGTGAAGGACCAATTTCCTTAACCACATTACCGAGCTCAGGAAAAGGTTTCAGGTTGATCCTGCCACCCAGGTGAACACGTACTTCTGAACTGTTATTCCCCCCCAATACAGGCCGGTCCTGAATAATAGCAACCTGCAGACCAAGCCTGGCTGCTGAAACAGCAGTAGTTGTTCCGGCCACTCCACCACCTATAACCACCAGGTCAAACTCACCGGCAAATTTTGGTTTGTTCGGAATCTTCAGCTGTTTCTTCCTGAAATTTGTCAGGTCAGGCAGCGTATTTGGCGGGGGTAAATGGTTCTTTGTAAAAAAGATGGCATCAACACGGCCATTAAATCCGGTGAGATCCTTCAATCCAATTCTGATTCGTTTTTCTTCGACATTCACCTTGCCGGCATGTTGCCACAGCCACTCTGAGCCGGAAGCCCCTAAAACCGGACCTGTTTCTTTTCCATTCACCAAAAGTTGAAATTTCCCGGGACCTTCTCCATCACTCCACGGAGAGGTCCAGTTATACGTTCTGACAAAAACAGTATATTCCCCGGTGGAAGGGAACTCAGCCATGGTTTCTGCCTGATTAACCGGGCGGCCCATTCCATGTGCCATTAAATAGGAGGAGCCCATCAAATCCATGAATTGCTGATCGACCACCCATCCCCCTTTATTTTGAAAATTCTCAGCTTCCAGGAAGAGGGAATTTTTTGACTGGGAAAACGTTGTTAAATGTAAAGTCAGAGCAAACAACAAAACGACAAAAAATCTCATAATATACAATTTACAAATTCAACTTCCTAATTATCAGTTATATTCCAACCAGGCAGTGGCTTTGCAGTTTTTATTGGCAGTAAAACGGATCCAACGGGCATGGAAATGATCGGGGAACAGATAATTATATGTTTCGCCGGGTTTTATAATAATCTCCTTGTAAACCATCCAGGGTCCATGGCCTATGGGTTCAACCTCTACGGTAAAGGTTACAGGATCATCAGACTGGTGTGAAATTTCCAAACTTCGCTGGTCATAAAATCCAATCAGGTAAGGATCGGAAGGAACACCTGCCTGCGCTGATGTATTCTTCCAGGGTCCACCATGTCCAACAGGTTTACCAAGTTCCCAAAGGTCATCGATAACACCTGCCCAAACAGCAGCCTTGCCATCGGTTGAACGTATAATATGCTCTCCGGATTTCGCATCCGGATCGATGCCTGTCATGATCAGAAGACCCCGGTAAGAAGCATAATCGTGTATGCTGAAAGAGTGGGAAGCCACGGGCCTGATTTTGGCAAAACCATCTGCATTTTCTGCGGGCAACTCATAAAAAGTTCCGGTTGCATGGAATAAATCACGCTCGGTAGCTACTTCCCGACAAATCCTCAACCGGGCAGCATCGGTTAATTGCTTATAATCCCCGGCACCTAAAGGTAATCTCCAGCGTCGCATTTGATCATCAATAATTAATACGGATGATTCTTCTACATCAACAACACGTTCAGGAATAGCAAATTTCTCCTGAATAAAAGCCTGCATTGGGGGATCATCCTTTTTAACCAGGTTCAATGCTGCATCCAACTCATAATAGCCAAGTTCTGTTTCCTCCTCATTTTCAAATTTTACAGCAGCGATTCCCAGTGCTCTGCGGTCATTTCCCAGTCCATACAATAAACCACCCAGTGATTTTTTCCCGGAAACCTCAGAGATCCCCTGAAATTTTGGAGAAGGAACTGTTTGTCGTTTTTCCTTACCTGAGTAATTAAAACTCACAGTGGCTATGGTTGAAGACTCTGCCTTCACACGTATCCATTCACCTGCCTCGTTTTCGGAAAATTGAACATTTGCCGCGGCTCCACCGGCGATGGCTACAGTTTTCAATTTTTCCCAATTTTGATTACCTGTTTTATCCACTTCAAAAACAAAGGAAGCAGAATTGTTGCCATCATTTTGAATCCAGGAGGAGCGATTTGGCCAACCGGCAAAAAGAAAAGGTTCGGAGTACTCTCCGGCGGTCACTTCTTCTTCGATCCATACTGCTCCGGCAGCAGTTGTTGTCCCCAGCTGATCAGGCATATCTACAGGAGTGAACCAAAGATTGGAATTCGATTGACCGGGTCCTTCTATTCCACCCTTATGTTTACGTTTATTCAAAAATTCCCGTTGAGCTGAGTCATCGCATCCGAAAATAAGCTGATCGTTCCATCGGGTAAAGTCACCGATCACTTTCAGGTAAGCCGATCCAGGTCGAATTCCTGCTGAGGATGCTGCAGTAAATGTTCCGGGGAAATGCCAGAACATACCGTGCATAGTCATTAAATATTGGGGATCCTCGCCGGTTCCAACGTTTCTGATTCTCGGCCATTCAGTGTTCCAGCCATGAGCACCATCGTAACTATGGCTGGCTTTGGGCAAACGAAAAAAGTTCCATCCGGCTGACGGATTACGCACAGCCAAAAGTATGGATTTATGATCCCATCCGGTTGCCCAGATCGGATCAGTTTCGGGATTTTCATTTCCATAAATACCTCCCGGACCGGTAACTTCAACAAACTGGTTCCTGCGAATGAGTTTCCAGTTTTCACCATCCCATTCAAATAAGCCACCGGCTTCGATATCAAACTGCGTCAGGGCTGCCTGACCTGTTTCCCCGTTGTTTGAGTAAACCAATACTCCCTGTCCTGAATAGAGCCCTTTGCCATGGGCTCCCGGTAAAAGTAAAGCTTCCTGATCCATTTCACCTTCCTGACGACTTACATTCCCGTCTTCATACAGTAAAACTGGCTCCAGAGTATTTACATCCACCTCATAAAAACCTTCCTCCATTGTACCATAATAAATCAGACCTGAAGGATCAGAAAGATGGCGGGCATTCCCGGTGTGACGCCCCGGCATTTCTTCATATGAAATAACTCTCACATTCCGGTTGGCATCAATAGCATATGGACCAATAAAAAGCTGATTGCTTTCCTGGTGAATCATCCGGTTTGCCGGAGTTCCGCCGATGCTTTCCGAACGGACAATCTGTTTCAGATCCGTAGTAATTTCATACAGTTTATCAGAAGAACCAAAAGGGAAGTGCGGACCGTAGGTTATAACCCATAACCGGTCGGCCCAAGGAACAACAGCCCCTGTTCCACATTCTCCCTCATTATTATAATAGGCTAAATGAGGATAAACACCACTTATCTGCCTCGGTAACTCCTCTGAATCCTTCGGCGGGATACTGCATGATAAAAATAGCACAATAAATGCCAGTACAATAATTCTTGAAATCATTTTGTATTCCTGTCTTATGAATAATAATTTTTAAAAGTAATCATTTTCCTGACTTTTTAGTAAAATCCTGCTCTCCTCTTTTTAATCTCTGCCTATTACAGTTGATTCGGAGCGCTGACGAAGCACTTATAAATCAGCCAAATGGGTTACAATAGCAAATGAATAAAACTAAAACAGGATAAAAACACAACCAGTAATCGATGGTTGTTTATTGTTTTACAGGAATTGAACAGTAGAAAGTACTTCCTTCACCCGGAATACTTTCAGCCCAAATCCGGCCATCATGTTTTTCTATAAATTCTTTCGAGATGATAAGTCCTAAGCCAGAACCTGTTTCATCATGGGTTCCCCGTGATGAAGAAGTTTTGTCCAGTTTAAATAGTTTTTGAAGTTGCTCCTCACGCATTCCGACTCCTGTATCAACAACAATAAATTTCAATTTCTCTGATTCAGTATATACAGAAATCGTTACATTACCCCCTTTTTCGGTAAACTTGATCGCATTGGTTGTCAGGTTTTGAATGACCGAGCTGATCATATTTTGGTCGATTTCAGCATTAATTTCGCCATTGACATCGCAGCTGAGCTTGATATCCTTATTTTTTGCAATAGGAGCGACAATAGCTATTGCCTCAGAAACCAACCGGTTGATGTTGCATTTCTTGGGCGAAAATTGTATTTTCCCGTTTTGCACCCTTGACCATACCAACAGATTTTGCAGCAAGTTGGAAATCCTGTTCGCGGATTCATTCACAATGGTAGAACATTCATCCATTTCTTCCTGATCTCCTTCCCTGATGGCATCCTTTAAAAGTTGACTGTAGCCAAGAAGTGTATTAAAAGGATTCATAATATCATGATTTATAATCGAATAAAACTTATCCTTTTCCATGGAATCATTCGTGATCTGGTTATTTAAAGTGAGGATGTTTTGTTGATACTTATCATTACGAAATGCCAGCCGTAAAATATAGATCGCAAGGATGCCAGCCAGAGCCATCAAAGCAATCAGTATATTTTGCAGGAAATCTGTTGAGTGTCGTATCGATTTTAGGAATATCGTATTCTGCTCTGCTTCTTGTTCTCTGATACTAATTTTGATTTCTTCAACTAATCCCTGGATCTGGGCGATTAACTGGTTATTGATCTCAATCAGATTGAGTTCGCTCTCCTTTAACTCAACAGTTCTTTTTACCAATTCATTGAAGTCAGGTGCATGGATTGACATCCTGTTTGCCTGAAGCGCCTGAATCATAGCTTGCCTGATTTGTTCCCTGTTTCCTTGATAACCTGACTGTAGCTGTAATTTTGTATGCACATTTTGCTGTACCGTTTCACCCACTATTGCACTTTTAATTCTTCCCAGAAATCCTTTTTTTTGTACTTCTGTGGTTTCAGTTATACTGAGCGTATCAACTTTTAAGACAGATTGGTCACCGATATATGTTTCCAGTTCAGCTTTATTTTCCTGCAGATTTTCCACAGAAAAAATCAGTGAATCTGTGATCAGTCGCAACTTCATATAAATTTGGGCTTCTGAGGTTTTAGCTTCAAATATTTTCGTGATCTCTCCGGTAGCCCCGGGTAGTTTTTCATTAAACGTTTGTAGCAGGGATTCAATATTATGGGCAAGCAGTTTTACCTGGGTATGATAATCCTCAAAAACTGGTTTTTCAAAGGTGGCACAGTATTCTCTAAATCTGGCTTCTACCAAAATGATCGATTGAGTAACACCTTCAGTGCGAACAAGCTGCTCTCTGTTTTGCTGTGATAGATCCAGGGCAGACTCTATCCTGTTTTTTTCAGTCATTAAACCCGCAATAAACAATACAATAATCAGAAGTATGAAAGCCATCACAATGGTGGTAATTATCAATTTTTTAGGTAGACTTTTGAATATCTTCATCACTCCATTCATGTTTATAATTATTCTTTCTGGTTCCAATGTATCCTGCTTCACTTTAAATTTACTTATCAAGCATGAGAAGAAAATCGGTAATATTTTCTTCATTCGTCAGATGAAGTTTCTTTCTCAACCGATACCTGGCGACATCAACGCTTTGAGGATTCTGGAAGGTAAGCAGGGCAATATCTTTTGACGATAATCCGGATCTTAATAGTGCGCATAATTTCCGCTCATTGGGTGTTAATGCCGGAAACATTTCAAGTAATGCCTTATAAAATGAGTCAAACGTATCTTCAAATCGCGTTTCCAATTCATTCCAGATCTTTTCTGTAATACTCATCTTGAACTGACTGACAATCTGTTGAATCAAATCCTGTCCCTCTTTCGAGGCATGAGGTTTGACCTCTTCAAGATGACGAATCAACCGATTGTTCATTTCGTTCAGGTGCATCACCCTCAATGAGCTTGAAATTAATTCTATTTTTTTGGTATTCACTACATCTTCATGAGCTTTTTTGAGTTCAGTAACATCAGTAAAAACAGCAATAATGCCTATCGGATTATCCTGATTGTCAACAATTAAGTTTTTAGACACAATGAACACTGCATCCCCGGGAAAAATATTTTTCTCGTATGTTATCGATTCCCGGCTCTCTATTAACTCAATATCCTTCTGCACATGAAACGCCACTTCATCCGTTCTGAAATAATGATATGCCGATTTACCCAGGAGATCACTTTTACCAGTTCCTGAACACTCCTCGAAAAATGTATTGCACATCAGGATAATTCCTTCTGTAGAATAATAGATTATAGGATGGGGGATGCTATCAATCAGTGAATTGATGAATCGATTTTTATCCTCCAACAAACTGTTCTGAGTTTTTAAAGCATTCATTGACTGATATAAAAGTAAAATATTTTTTACACGCGCATTTAATTCTTGCTTGTCGAAAGGTTTTTTCAAAAAATCAATGGCACCTATTGTCATGGCATAAGACAAATCCTCCGGCGAAGTCATCACACCTGTAATCATCAAAACCGGAATATCTTTGTTTTCAGGATCCTTTTTCAATATCTCCAAGACTTCAATACCATGCATGACAGGCATATTCCAGTCCAGAATTACTAAATCAGGACAATACGCTTGTACCTTTTCGAGGCATTCTTTCCCGTTTGTCGCTGTTAAAATCTGATAATGATGCTCTTTTAGCATTTTATCAAATAGCTTCAAATTCAACGGCTCATCATCAACCAGCAAAAGTTTTGCATTACTCATTACACCATTATTTTTCTGTTTCCCGATAAGGTATTAAGATTACGGCACAAGATTCAAAAATAACCACTTTCTTATCAATCTGAAAAGTAATAAGAAAAAGTAGATTTCTAATCGTTCTGCTAACAAAATGAAACGAACGGGACAATATTCATGTCACAATCGGTTACGGGATGTTTCCAATCTTCAAATCCATTAATAATCATTTCTTTTTCAATGCAATATTGATATTGTACAGAACATGTATAGATAGTAGTATAGGTATTGTCATGGATTAAAACAGGAAAAGAAGGATGAATATTAGACCTTTGAACAAGAATTACTCATGATGAGACATGCAGTGTTGTTCTTCATTATCGGGAAAAAAATCTGATTTTTCAAAAAATAATGAGATGGATGTAAATGAATTTGTTAACAGGATCTTTCAGTTTGTTTTTGATAAAAAAGCTGTTGATTCGTATGGTGAGAAGTGGAACTTATCTTTCAGGGAGTTAATGGAGATCAGATTAAATTCCATAGTCATTCAATGGTATGCAACAAAGGTGTATATTTCTGCCAGGACAATTACAGATAAATTACCAGGAATAGAAAATGCTTCAACAACCCAGATTTATCATAATCTCTTTTTAACACCTGGCCTTCTTCCGGAGGATATGAACGGATTTAAATCCGAAATCCTTTTAAAAATTACAGAACAGAAAGATTTTTACAATTCGGTTTATGTTAGTGGTCTTCATGATATTACAGGCTATCCTTTCATTCGGGAAATCGGAGAATGTTTTGCCGAATTATGTAACAGGTCAGATTCTGAAGAATTGAAAAAACTAGGTAGTAATTTATTTGGCAGTTGCCTCAATAAGTGCATCAACGAATTCAAGTATGTCAGGATTGACTTCTTGGATTCAAGAGGTTAAAATCAAGATGTTGGATTGAATTCACATCAATATTTATCATATGCAGATGTCAAAAGATATAATTTTAATAAAATGAAACGATCATGACGATTCATGACACAAACGAAAATGATTAAACTTATGGGAGTTCCATCTGATACCTCAGAAAACAATTAATTTTAATGATATGAAAAAAAATTTAGCAGAATTGATTGGAACATTTTGGCTTGTATTTGGTGGCTGTGGCAGTGCAGTATTGGCTGCCGGTTTTCCGGGCGTAGGGATTGGCTTACTTGGGGTTTCTCTCGCTTTTGGTTTAACAGTTGTCACCATAGCCTATTCTTTGGGACATATTTCCGGTGCTCATCTTAATCCGGCAGTTACAATCGGACTATGGATTGGGGGACGGTTTGAAAAGAAAGAGGTACTTCCTTATGTGATCTCCCAGATTGCAGGAGGAGTTCTGGCTGCCACAGCCTTGTATTTTATTGTAACCGGGAATGGCTCATCCATTGGTTCTTTTGCCGCCAATGGTTACGGAGAACATTCACCTGGAGAATATAGCTTACTGGCTGCAATAATTACAGAGTTTATCATGACTTTTATGTTTTTAATCGTCATTTTAGGGGCAACTGATAAAAGAGCTCCAAAGGGATTTGCAGGTTTGGCCATTGGCCTGGCTTTGACCCTCATCCATTTGGTAAGTATCCCTGTGACCAATACCTCTGTCAATCCTGCCCGAAGCATAAGTCAGGCTCTTTTTGTTGGGGATTGGGCTTTATCACAACTCTGGTTATTTATTGTTATACCAATAGCCGGGGCAATTGCTGCAGGTCTGATATACAAAAGCCTTGGGGGGAAATCAACACAGTAAATCATAATTCAAAAATATTTATCACTAAAAAATGAAAAAAATGAAACATTCAAACAAGATGATTACGCTATTGTTATGTGGAATATTGTTATTGAGTAGTTGTTCATCAACCAAAAATTCGACGAAAGGTGGAATTCTGGGCGGAGCAGGTGGTGCACTTCTGGGTGCAGGAGTTGGAGCTTTGATTGGTCAGGAAAAAGGAGCAGCAGTTGGGGCAGCAGTTGGCGGAGCAGTCGGTGCCGGAGCAGGAATTGTAATTGGGAAAAAAATGGATAAGCAAAAAGCTGAACTCGAAAAAATTGAAGGCGCAAAAGTTGAATCAGTTATTGACACCAATAACTTACAAGCCATTAAAGTTACCTTTGACAGCGGAATCTTATTTGCTACTGGAAAAAGCGACTTAAATACCAATTCAAAATCAGCATTGACCCGATTCGCTACTACATTAAAAGAAACACCAGAAACAGATGTGACTATTTTCGGACATACTGACAACACCGGATCCAGAGAAATCAACGAACAATTATCAAAAAACAGAGCTGCTTCAGTTGCTGGCTTTCTGAATTCCAACGGTATTTCACCTGTCCGAATAACTACCGAAGGAAAATCATTTGATGAACCTATTGCAGACAACTCAACGGCTGAAGGTAGGGCATTGAACCGCAGGGTCGAAATCTACATCACGGCTAATGAACAAATGATCGATCAGGCAGAACAGGAAACCTTACAACAATCAAACTAAACAATTCAATTGTTCCTACTTACCCCGGATTATTCCTGAGTGAATCATGAGGCAGGGTCAAATCCCTTCTTTCGCCAATCTGCTGACGCCACATAGCATAATATAAACCTTTGTTTTCCAGCAGACTGTCATGTGATCCGGTTTCTGTAATTTTTCCCTTTTCCAGCACGTATATCACATCGGCATGCATAATGGTGGATAAGCGGTGGGCTATTAAAATGGTAATCCGCTCACTGGAACCCGAAAATTTACGAATCGTATTGGTGATATCATCCTCGGTTAGCGAATCCAGTGCAGAGGTTGCTTCATCGAAAATCAATAAACGGGGATTACGCATAATTGCCCTTGCAATGGAAATACGTTGTTTCTCACCACCTGATAGTTTCATGCCACCTTCCCCCAAAATGGTATGGATCCCTTTGGGCGAGTTGTTTACCAGATGCTCACAGGAAGCTTTTTGCAATGCTGCAAATATTTCTTCATCTGTGGCATCAGACTTTAAAAACAATAAATTTTCTTTGATAGTACCTGCAAACAACTGTGTGTCCTGAGTAACAAATCCTATTTGTCGACGCAACTCATTATACCTGATTTGCGAAGAAGGTGTCTTGTTAAAACTGATGACTCCCTCAACCGGTCGATACAATCCCACCAGCAATTTCACCAGGGTTGATTTACCTGAACCCGACGGCCCGACAAAAGCAATGGTTTCACCGGTTTGAACATCAAAAGTGATTCCGTCAATCGCATTGCCGGAGGCTGTTTTATGACGAAAAACCACATCTTTAAATTGGATGCTCTGCAACAGACCTATTTCAATATAGTTTTCCGGCCTTTTTTCAATGGGTTTTTGCATCAACTGGTCAAAATTGGTAACAGATGCTTCAACTTCACGATAACTCAGAATGATATTTCCCAAATTTTGTAGTGGCCCAAATATGGATGTGGAGATAAATTGCATGGCAATCAATTCTCCCGTAGTTAAAACCTTCCTGAAAATCAGCCAAAGCAGAATAAACAAAATGGACTGTTTTAAAATGCTAAGCATAGTGCCCTGAAGAAAAGACAAGGTGCGTACCTTTCTGACCTTTTCCATTTCAAGGTCAAATATTTTCTGCGTTTGCCCTCTCAGTCTTTTTATTTCAGGAAAAGTTAAGCCTACGCTTTTTACCAGCTCTATATTTCTTAATGATTCTGTAATTACTCCTGACATTTTATTGGTTTCACGATTGATAAAGCGTTGTGTGGATTTTATATTTTTACTGAGCATGCCGGTCAGGGATCCCAACACTAATATGCCTATCACAAACACAGGGATCAGCATCCAGTTTTTTGTTATGGAATACCAGATTAAAAAACCTATACCAATAATGGATGAAAACAAAATATTGATAAATGAATTCATAAAAATTTGTGTGTCCATTCGTACCTTCTGTAAAACGGATAATGTCTCGCCACTTCTTTGTTCTTCAAACTCCTGGAAGGACAGCCGGAGTGTTTGTTTCAATCCGTCATTGAAAATTTGCATGCCAAATTTCTGAACCACAAGTCGAGTTATATAATCCTGAAATGATTGGGTGATACGAGCCAGTAAGGCAATAGAAACAGCTACTCCAAGCCAGAATAATACACCACTCACCAATTCCTGTTCGGTTCGGTTCCCGGGCTGCATGGCATAATCGTCAATTATTTTACCAAAAATCAGCGGGTCAACAAGACTTAAAAGCTGACTGATTGTGGCCAATATCAAAGATAGTGCTATCAACCATTTCTGTGGTTCCAAATACTTCCATAAAATTTTCATGCAAATTCCGTTTGCAAAAAGTAAGCCATTGTATGTGAAGTATAACAAGCCAAAACGCAATTTCGCAACTGCTCCAGTGCTTTGGCCTGCATTTCTTTAAATTCTAAGGTTTCCATAATTACTCTGTCGTTACAAAATAAATAATCTCAAATTTTTGGACAGAGTTTAGATTACACTCCCGGTTCTGAAAAACTTACCAGGCCAGGTGATACCATCAAACTGCATATCTGAAAATGTGCGACTGAATCTTTATATATCCTCATCTTTCAATCCATATTCTTCGAGGTACTTTTCCCAGAAACTATATTTGTAAAACAAATAAAAGTCTTTCATATCCACAGCGTAATGGTGTAGGATGGCTGCAGCCTGTTCCTGGTCTTTTGTCAGAACTGACCAATTATCACGGATCATCGTGTGCATCATCTCAAGGTATTCCGCGTTGTATGCGGAATAAATCCTTCGTCTTTCCTTCCAGGCCCGTGTCAGGTTTGCGCGGATCGAGGTGAGATCGCTGCCCTTGCCTTTGGCTACCTGGTATTGTTTTTCAAGCTTTTCGATTTCCAAATAGATGTCGTTGGGATTCAGAAATATTACCATCCGTTCCCTCTCGATTTGTCCAAAACGCTCTCTAAGCTCGTTGATCGTGTTTTGCACAGCTGCGTCTTCGGGCGAAGGAGGTGCGCTTTCCGGTTCATCATATTGCTCCAACTGTCTGGCATACTCCTCGGCTTTTTGATCGGTCAGTTCACCCTTGTCGGCCAGTTCGATCATTTTGGCAACAATCTCTGCACTTTTCATGGTTCGCTCCATTGCAGGTTTGAAGTCTTCCTCGCGTTTATCCTGAATCCGATTGAGTATCGCCATCAGCTGGTCCTCCACCTCCTGACATTTCGCCACGAAGGATTGTATCACTGGCGGCTCGTGTGTAACGGAATTCTGAGGAACAGGCGGAATTGCATGAAACAGAGCCTCCAGCTCATCCTGCGCCGTAACCATTAAAAAAACATGCAAAAAAAACGTAAATAAAAATAGATGTTTCATTTTGCCAAGTTTATTTGATGATATACAGGAATATAGATGAATTTTTTCGTTCTTCATTTTAGACTAACTCCCTAATACGAAGGTATGAAAAATTCTGAATTAAAGAATAAAACAATTCATGTTTATTGGGGCAATCCCGACTAACCAGCCATAGATTGATCAGGTCGTCACCATACCTGCCAGGAAGGAATTGGCCAGCAGCCCGGGCAACCCTGTAAAGGTGTCAAAATAAGCGCCTGGCATTTTTGTAAAACGGAAAACTAAAAATTCTTCCGGATTCTGAAACAGACATCTGAAAAGAAGCTAAATCTCAGTTTTTATCAACAAACCGGCGATTATTGCTTTACCAATCTAATGCAGATGGATGCAACAAAAAATTAGACATAGACAAGTCTCTCTCTATGTTTTATCAAGGGAAATTCAAGTTAATTGATTAAATTTGTTTTGTTTCTTGGCATTCACAACTTAAAATCATTTTGACTAAACGATTTTAACCTTTCGAATATCAAGAAATATTTTTAATAGATTGATATGATGAAGCTACGTAGTATGAATGATAACTCAATACTTATGAAGAGAATTTTTTTTTTATTACCTGCCCTTGTTTCCATTCTATTTTCTTGCAATAAACCTACTCAATACCACAGGGGAATGCCCTACCCGGATAGTGATTTTATTCAATCGTTTGAGTGGACAGCTGAACCTCACAAATATCCTGGCACCGGTTCTGATATGCACTGGTGGACTTGGGGTGCCGATAGTGCGCTGTATGTGATAGATGATGACGGGGCTAATTTTGGTGGTCCTTCTAATTATGCACACCTTCTCAAAGCAACCGGAATACCTCCAAACCACAAAGTTGAAACGGTAACTGATTTTATGGACATTCCATTTCGCAAAATGCTACCCAAAAAATTGGTTCGGAGATATGTTAATGGTATTATTCAAGTCGATTCAGCATTATACATTACTATTTACGATTACGATTGGAATCTTGACAGAAACAAAAATTATTTCGATTCACTATATAACCGCATTCAATTGTACAACAGCTGGCAGAACATTCAGGATACAATCATGCAAAAAAACATGTGGTTTACAGATAATTATTCAAGGCATTATGGCGTGGCAGGTATAATAAAATCAACCGATTTCGGCAAAACATGGAGCAATATCCCAGATAGTGCAACACCCCGTTTCCTGGGCCCTGATTTTGCCGGATTAACGTTTGTGAATTTTGGACCTGGTTACACTGACGTGCCTGAGGATTTATCACCTTATGTCTATGCTCTGTCAAACGACATAAGTTGGGCAACCGGCGACCATGTATATCTTGCTCGCGTACAAAAGGATAGTATTCTCTTCCGACAAGCCTGGCAATTTTTATCGGGCATTTCGGGCAACTATGAACCCTCCTGGTCGAAAAGTGAGGAAGATCATTTTCCTGTTTTTACTGATCCCGGACATGTTGGACACCCGACCATATCATATAATAAAACACTAAAACGTTTTATTCTGGGAATATACAGCGATGTTTTTCCTCACAAAGAAGATGCAAGCGAAGCCGATTGGGGAAAATGGGATGAAGCATCGGAATTGCAATTATATGAAAGCGAAAACCTTTGGGGCCCATGGAAATTGTTTTATAACGAAGTACCTTGGGGCGGCAATGATCACACCTGCTATTTGCCTCAAATACCAAATAATTGGTGGAGTGCCGACGGGTTACAAGGCGCAGTTTTATTTTCAGGAGACTATACAGGACGTACTCCTGAATATTATGCATTCATGACACATTCTTTTAAATTAACCTTGAAATGAATAATTGGTTGTTCAACCAGAGAATTCAAATCAATACTAAAAAGAAAGCACAACAATCCACATGGAGTCCACGATCAAAGCTCGGGTGGATCGATGGGAGATAAGTTGAATAAATAATGCTTTCATAAAATTGAATTATTTACGGCAATTTCAGGTAAAGGTACGGCCCTGATCATGAAAGTTTTTTACATATTCTCTTTAAAAAAATACATAAATCTCAAAAAATGAACATATGCTTCCTCCAAATGTTTGTCTTATAATAGTTAACATAGAGTTTTAAAAAAATGAAAGGAATAATGATTATTGCAAGCCTTGTGGTTCTGCTGCTAAGTGGTTGTCAAAACAAAGAAAAACAGGAAGAAAAAACCATCACAATTCTGCAAACGGCGGACATTCACGCCTATCTTAATCCGCACACTGAGCTTTTTGTGGAAAACGACAATATTGTATATAGGGAAACAGGGGGTCTGGCACATATTAAAACACTCACCGACAGCATCAGGGGCCTGAACCCGGACGGAACTATTCTGGTTGACGGTGGCGACCTTTTCCAGGGAAGCGGTGAAAGTGTTCATTCCCGGGGGAAAATTTTTCCGCCCATTGTGCGGGCAATGAATTACGATTTGCTGATTCCCGGCAACTGGGAGGTGGTGTATGGGAAACAGACAATGCTTGAGCTAATGAATGACTATAACACCAGGGTAATTGCGGCCAATATGTTTGATGAAGAAACCGGCGATGCTTTGTTCCCTCCCTATTGGGTTACAGAATTAAAGGGCTTAAAAATCGGGTTTATCGCATACAATGATCCTGAAATACCCATTCGACAGAATCCTACCTACAGTGAAGGAATTCTTTTCACACCTGTTGAAGAAAATCTGGAAGAGCTGATTACCCATCTTAAAACCGAAGAAGAAGTGGATGTGCTGATTCTGATTGCCCATATTGGGATTTCGAAACAAGTGATGCTGGCCAATAATCCGAAGGTTGAAGGAGTTGATTTCATATTTGGCAATGATACGCACGAACGCATCAGGAAACCCATTGAGGGGAAGTATGCCAAGGTAGTGGAACCGGGTGCGTTTTCTTCCTTTGTTGGGAAACTGGATTTGAAGGTCAGAAATAATAAAATTATTGATTACAACTATGAGCTAATAGAGGTTTCACCTGAAAAATATAAGGCCGATAACAGGGTTCAGCAGCTTATCGATGAGGCCACAGCACCCTATCAGGGAGAGATGCAAGCCGTTTTAGGTTACACAACTGCCCCTTTATACCGATATCTCGTGGTGGAAAATCCGATGGATAATCTCATTACAGATGCGATACGCTGGAAAACAGGGGTGGACTTTGCCACTTCAAACGGATTTCGTTTCGGAGTGCCCATTGTGCCTGATTCAAACGGAAAAGCTCCTGTTACCAAAGCTGATTTATGGAGAATGCTGCCTGTTGATGAGCATATTAAAATTGGAAAAGTTAGTGGCCGGCAGATAAATGACTGGCTGGAAAAAGAGATTAACAATGTTTTTGCAGCCAATTATGAGGAGCGTTTCGGCGGATGGCTGGTACGTTTTTCTGGGTTGACGATAAGTTTTGACACTTCAAAAGAACTGGGCAGCCGGATAGAAAGCATTACTATTCAGGGCCAACCTTTGAAATTAGATAAAATGTACACCATGGCTTCCTGCAATCGCACCGGAGAACCCCGGAGCACCATGTGCAGAATGCAGAATGCCGCTGATGTCAGTCTTCAGGAATACACCATGCACGAGGCAGTTGAAGCTTATCTGAAAGCCAAAGGCACTGTCCACCCCACACTCGATGGGCGCGCCGTAGCAATCGACTTAGGCCCCATGGCCTTCTCGCAAATGAAAGAAGGCGGGTACCAGTTCAGGTAATGTGGTAAAGAATCTCAATCACACCTGTCAGAAAAATTTTTAGCCACTGATCCATTTCGTTATGAGTACGAACATGCATTAAATTGTCGTAATATAATGACCGGTGCCGTACAAAAACGTCAGACAGGTTCCGGTTATACTGTTTTGAAAAAACAGGGTTGTCGGTTTTAGTATCAATCAATTGATGAAGGTGGTTTATCAATCATGATCGCAGCACATACTAACCCACTTATTTTTTTGGGTGATGAGGCTTCATAAACGCCATGGGGTTATAAAAAATCCGGTCTCTTAGTTGTACCAGTCGGTTTAGCCGCCATCTTTCAATGGTTGTAAGTACCTTGTGCAAGGCATCAAAATAGAGTGCAACCATAAGTAAAAAAGTAAAAACCCAGATAACAAGAATATTAAACAATGTGGTATTCATTTTCACATTTCCAATATATTTATACGCACTGTAAAAATGGGCTGTACCGTTATTATTAACCGGTTTTCGGTAAATGGGTTCGTCGCCCTGGTAAATCCGGTTATTGGTGATGTAAATTTTGTGAGCTGAATATTTATCCCTGACAATCTCTTCCAGCTTTTCGTTTGTGTGACGATCTTTAAAAACTTCCAGTTTTTCCGGATCATTATTGAAAAGGGTAAGAAACTGTCTGTATTGTTTCTCCCGGGCATTGTTGGCTTCGTTGTAAGCTGCTTTGTATTGTTTCGCAGCGTCATCCAGGTAATCTGAAAGGATGGAAATGGCATGTTGGTCAGATCTATTTGCAGAAAGCTGTTCAATGGCCAAATTCACGGAATCGCTGCGAGGGGGCACTTCGACCGTTAAATCGTTGAAAGAATTCTCAAGCAGCAGCGCCAATGATGCTGCACTCTTTTGTTGATTGTTTTCATTGAGTGACTCATAGGAATTTAAATATTTTCCCAGTTCGGGTACTAAATAAAAAGCCTTAAACCCAAGCTCGTTTTTTCTCACCTCTTCTTCAAAAAGATATTTCCGGTAATCATTGTTTTTGTAAAGGTTCACTGCCAACGCTTCATAAGCCCAACGGGACGTCATTGCATCCCCTATTAACGGTGTTTTTTCATAACTATTCATTGAACTGTGCATCTTATTAAAATCGATGATTACACCACTAAGCAACAATTGCGGAATCAGCAACAAAGGAATTAAAATATATATGGCAACCACAGAGTTCAGCCCGGCTGACAAGTTCAACCCCAGTAAATTGGCAAAACAGGCTGTTGTAAAAAGAATAGCCCAGGAAGAAAAAGTAACATCCTTTATTTCAAGCATGTAGTTGCTAATTAACACAAACGAAAGCACCTGGATAGCAGAGAGGAAGAAAAGGATTACTATTTTTGATGTGAGATATGCTCCCTTGCTCAGGTTTAGGAATTCTTCGCGCATTCTTATTTTCCGGTCTTTGAAGATCTCCTCCGCGCTGACACTTAATCCGATAAAAAGGGCGACCACAACACTCATGAAAAGAAACGCAGGTATATTGTCGTTATACCGGACTAAATATTCGGCAGTATCGCTGAATTTTGAAAAGAACCCAAGTAAAATGGCCAGAACCGGCGCCTCGAGCAGAGCGATGGTCAAATATTGCCGGTTGGCCTTTTTCGTTGCAAGGTCCCGTTTTACAAATAATTGAAGCTGTTTAAACCACGTTGGAATCTCAAATTGAATTTCCGGTAATTCCTGTCGTGTATTGGGGTTCAATTTCATGAAATCCACTACCCTGGGCTCTACCTTTTCCTTATACCTTTGGTACCACTCTTCAGGTGTAATTTTACGGCGGCGGATATTTTTGCCGAACGGATCGACCATCCGTGTTTGTATAATACGCAGTGGTTGTTCTGTTTGCACATTACCGCAGGCAAGGCATTCACTTTCATCGGGATTAATGTAATTTGTTTCGTGTTTAAAATAAGTTACCGCCTCCATCGGATTGCCAAAAAACACAACCCGGCCTCCTTTATCCATCACAATGATTCGGTCGAAAAGCTTGTAAATATCGCTGGATGGCTGATGAATATTCGCAAAAACAAGCTTTCCTTTCAGGCATTGTCGTTTTAAAAGGTACATTACTTTTTCCGAATCAGCCGATGACAGGCCGGAGGTTGGTTCATCCACAAATAAAATGGATGGTTCGCGCATCAATTCAAGGGCAATGTTCAGGCGTTTTCGCTGCCCCCCGCTAAGTATTTTTTTCAACGGACTGCCAACAACCAGATCCCTTGCTTCAACCAGGTCGAAATCATGCAGCGATTGTTCAATCTTCTCCCTGATTTGCTCTTTATCCATGTTTCCAAAGCAGAAACGCGCGTTGTATTTCAGGTTTTCATAAACGGTAAGTTCTTCGAGCAAAAAATCAACCTGAGGAACATAACCAATAATGCCGTTGATAAATTCTTTATTTTCGGGGTCATGAATATCGTATCCATTGATAATGATTCGTCCTTTGTGAGGTTTTTGTTTCCCGTTGAGCACATTTAGTAGTGTTGTTTTTCCAACCCCGCTTCCTCCGAGAATACCCACCAAATCGCCCGACCGTTCCTGGAAACTAACGGGATGCAACCCATAGTTTTTCCGGCTGAAGCGATATTCCACATGCTCCGCATTGAATACGATTTTGGGTTTTCCCGGTTCCTGGATAAACCTCGACATAATGCTGCTGTAGTAAATAGGAATAATCCGGGACGTTCTCAATATTCCCCCGGGCGGGAACACATACAATCTGTTCTGCACCAGGCGATGGCCGTTCAGGTACATGTTCCTGGGGCCCCAATATTTGAAAAACAACGTATTTATACTGCTTACACGGATAATCTCAAGTTCAACTTTTTGATTTTCACGGTAAAGGTGTTGGATTTGTTTGTCTGGATACGTTTCATTTCCATTAACGACAAACAGGTTGCTCTTTCCTTTTACAGCATGAATGGATTCAAGAAAAAACCGGGCAAGGTCTTTATACTCCCGCGATTTTATTTTCACCCCTTTTGCAACGATGTCAACGATCTGCCTGTCGTGGTCACTGACGCCTCCCTCTTTATAAATGAAATTTAAAAGTTGACCGACAATCATAAACCGTGTTCCCAAATCGAATTGATCGACAATTCCTTTGCAAATTTTCCTGACGTACTTTTTGTTGATAAATTTTTCTCCGCTTCCTTCTTCTTCGTAAAACAGCCCTTTATTCTCAATATGATAATAGTGAACAAAGTTATAGTACATCCCCATGTACTTTTCAACCTGATCCCGGCTAAAATTTTCTTCCAGATAAGCAATTACATTCTGTGAGGCATGCTCAGAAGTTTTGTTGTCATCATAATCGGTTACAATGGCAAAAAACTTTAAAAGGCTTTCAATAATTTCTTCGTACATAAGCCAGAAATTGAAAAACGGGCCTTATCGCCCTTTCGGAAACGAAAAAACCCGGTAGTTTATATCGACGGCATGAATGTTACCTGACTTGCTTGTTCCTTATTTGAGTAATGGTTTCCGTCAGTTTCGTAACCTGCTCCTCAGTCATCGATGTCGTTCCTTCTTCAAGGGCATAAATTTCATTTATTGCTGAGATATTCAGCCACGTTTCACTAAGTAATTCTGAGTCGCGGTATTTTTCCATCATTTCTCCCAATTTCAGAATATGTTCTTTTTGAAAAAGAATGGTTTCAATCAAACGTGGGTTCTGAAATGTGTTTTCAGAAATATGAGTCGTGAGGAACAATCCTTCATAAACGGTACCTGCCAGTACCAGGAAAGAAAGTTCCGTTCTTCCGTGTTCATTCATAAATGAATAAGCATCCTGAAACACAGTTGTAACGAGATCAGTCAGCTCTTCCTTATTTTTGATATTTTCTGTGATTTTCGCCGGTAAATCACTGGAAAAAGCTGCAGACATATCCAATTCGCGGGTTAATCTTTCAATCGCCCTGAAATAGTCCTGTACTTCTGATGTTTGATTATAAGTAGTAGCATAAGCAAGGTCAGCGATGTAAACACCAAGATTAATTGCCCTGCTTTTTTCCGTGAAATAACTCCCGGCTTTTTCCGGATCGCTGGCAATATCAAAGATGTAACTTGCTTCGATTTCATTCAACATGTTGGTTACCTCAAAAGTTGAGGGCAGCGGATAGATGTACTCTTCGACCTCTTGTTCAATCATCTCGTCGGAGATTTCCAGCCGTTCTTTGCTATTCTTCTGACTTCTGTTACCGCAGGAATAAAAGCCACTTGCCAATATCCCGAATGCTACGATCCATAAAGATAATTTAAAGGCTTTCAGTGTTCTCATTTTGTGTTTTTTTAATGTTATACTTCATCTGATTAAAATAATTTGTTTACTAAAATATCAGATTGAACTCGCATATATTTTTATCCTACTCAATTGTGCTTAAATTGACCATGCTCGTTTCAACTCCTAAAACGTCAATCAATACAATATTAATCAATAGCTTCGTTTTATCTAATTATCGAAGCACATAACTGATTCAAAGTAACATAAAATTATCAACAATGCATAAAAATGAAACAGAAAAATGTTAAATGTTACCATTGCTTAAACACTTTTTGAAATTGCCTACGTAATTGTAAACTTTGAGTTAAATAACCTGATGTTGCGCAGCTGATTTCCTGGTTAACCTTTTTGTTATTCATCAACACTGTTGTATCAAGGTATGTACCTACCCCTTATTAACTGGAATAAAACTCAAAAAAAGTTTGACTGTTTTTACAAATATAATTTTTAATCACATCATTCGCCATCAGATAAACAAATTTAGCCCCGCCTATGGAATTGTAAAG
>JAQVON010000163.1 GCA_028702595.1 Mariniphaga sp.
TAAGGAAACAAATTGAATTATACAATGGAATAAAAAAATCCAAGTTGGCCATATGTATAGATGATTTCAGAAAACTGAATAAAAATCAATTACTATACGCAGTGTCTGATTTGTCCAAAGATGAAATAAAGAATTTAATACAACAAAGACAAAAAAAAGCAATTGGTAATCAAATGCAACTACGTTATATAAGCCTCTTCAAAAATTTATGGAACTAATAATTAGGAAAGCTGACATAAAGGATGCCTTGTATTTATTTGAATTAGCGAATGATACTGAAACCAGAAAAAATTCATTTAGTCCCGAATTAATATATTGGGAGGATCATATTAAGTGGTTTACACAAAAAGTTAATGCATTAGACAGCTTAATATATATAGTTACACACAAAGAGAAGAACATTGGTGTTATAAGATTTGAAAGAAATGAAGAAGTAATAATTAGTATTACTGTTGATCCAAATTTCAGGTGTATGGGTTTTGGATCATTAATGATTGAAAAAGGTTGTAATGAATTTTGGATTACAAACGATGATGATGTGATTGCATATGTTAAATCTTCCAATAGAGCTTCAATTAAAGTTTTTATTAAAGCAAAATTTAAAATCACTAAACAAGTTGATGTAAATAACATACTTTGTTATAAACTAACTGCTTCCAAACATGAAAAGTGAAATAAAATTTTCTAAAAAGGACGTTTTTATTATTGCTGAACTTTCGGCAAATCATGGTCATAAAATTGATGTTGCAATTAAAACCATAAAAGCAGCAAGAAAAGCAGGTGCTGATGCGATAAAACTACAAACGTACATTGCAGATACTATGACTATAGATTGCACCAAACATTATTTTACGGATGTATTAAAAGGCTCCATTTGGGAAGGACGTTCTTTGTATGATCTTTATAGAGAAGCCTATACACCATGGGAGTGGCATGAAGAATTATTTCGTGTAGCAAAGGAAGAAGGCTTGATATGCTTTAGTACACCGTTCGACAAAACAGCTGTGGATTTTTTAGAACAATTCAATCCGCCAATTTATAAAATTGCCTCGTTCGAGATACAGGATATACCTTTAATTGAATACGTTGCATCGAAGGGCCGCCCTATGATCATGTCAACCGGGATTGCCGAACTAGAAGACATTGAACTGGCCGTGAAAACTTGCCGAGATGCCGGGAATAACAACATTACTTTACTTAAATGTACTTCTTCGTACCCTGCACCAATTGAAGAAGCCAATTTGGCCACTATCAAGGATTTAAAGAAACGTTTTGGTGTTGAAGTAGGGTTATCAGACCATACATTGGGCATTGTCGCTCCCGTAGTCGCTGTATCTCTCGGCGCACGAATCATCGAAAAACATTTCATCCTCGACAAATCCATCGGCGGTCCAGACGCCTCATTCTCCCTCGATGAAAAAGAATTTGCCGAGATGGTTACTGCCGTTCGCCAAGCCGAAAAAGCAGTTGGGAAAGTAACTTACGAATTAACTGAAAAAGTCAAAGTCAGCCGCAAATTTTCCCGATCCCTATTCGTAGTCAAAGACATTAAGGCTGGAGAACCCTTTACAGAAGAAAACGTAAGATCAATAAGACCGGGGTATGGATTGCATCCGAAGTATTTGAAAGATATTATTGGGAAAATAGCAAAAGAGAATATTAAAAAAGGGACTCCTTTAAAATTTATATAGTACTATAGTTATCCCAAAACTATCCAGATAGAACATGGAGAATCCACCCTCCAGATTCCCAGGGACCGGAACGGGGAATATGACCCGATCATCGTTCCAAAACACCAAAGCAGGGGTCTCTCCATCGAAAAGCTAGTCATATCGCTTTATACAAAAGGGATGACGTTTCGGATATCGAGGAAAAATTACGCAGTATATAAAAAATCAACCTGTCTGGATCCTTCATAACCATCATTACGAACAAAGTGACCCAGATCGCCCAGGAATGGCAAAACCGGCCTCTGTAGCGGCAAAACCTGGTCGTCTGGATGGACGACATCCTATTCAAGGTGCGGGACGGTGGAAAGGTCATCAATAAAGCGATTTATCGTTGCATCGGGCTTACCAAAACAGCAATAAAGGAAGTCGGTCTATGGTTAGCCAAAGCGGAAAGTGCATCTTTCTGGATGAGTTTACTGACCGATCTCAAAGCCCAAGGCGTGGAAGACATTCTGATAAACTGTACGGATAATTTGAACGGCTTAGCCGAGACCATCAGCAGTGTATTTCCGGAAGCTGCGACCCAGATATGTGTAGGACACTAGATCGGGAACAGTTGCCGATATGTCACGTACAAAGACCTGAAAGAATTTACAGTTGATCTTAAGACAATATATGGAGCGGTAAAGAGGGGAACGGCAACACTGTCCTTGATGCTTTTGAGAAAAAATGGGACTCGAAATAAAATTATGTTGTTAGCAGCTGGCGTACGAACTGGGATGATCTGACCACATTTTATGACTACCCGGTTGAAATCTGCAAGATCATCTACACGACCAACCTGATTGAAAATCTCAACAGCCGAATCCTGAAATACACCAAAGCCAAACTCTCATTCCCGAATGATATGATGCCGTTAAAAAATCTGTATATCTTGCTATTAATGAGATTGAAAGGAAACGGACATGCCTATAAAAAACTGGGCTATTGTTTTGAATCAGTTTGTCACTATTTTTGAGGACAGGGTACTTTTGTAATTATGAA
>JAQVON010000164.1 GCA_028702595.1 Mariniphaga sp.
AGGATGTGGGATTCCGTACGGTAGAAATCAAAAATAGCACGTTACTGATTAACGGACAATATGTATATCTTAAAGGAGTAAACCTGCATGAACACCATGATGTTACAGGTCATGTAATGGATAAGGAAACCATGCTGAAGGATATTTTTACCATGAAGGCACATAACCTGAATGCTGTCAGGACTTCTCACTATCCCCAGCCAGGCCTCTGGTATGAACTGTGCAACAAATATGGATTGTATGTGATAGATGAGGCGAACATAGAATCACACGGGATGGGGTATAGGGAAGAGTCTCTGGCTAAAGATAAGACCTGGATGAAAGCTCATCTTTTTCGCACACGGAATATGTATGAACGCGATAAGAATCACCCCAGTATAATCATCTGGTCGCTGGGCAACGAAGCAGGGAATGGAGTGAATTTTCATGCTACCTACGATTACCTTCGGTCGGTTGATCCTACCCGGCCGGTGCAGTATGAAGGAGCAGGGCTTGATTATAATACGGATATTTATTGCCCTATGTATATGAGTATTCAGGGGATGGAGCGGTATGCGAAATCGAACCCCAATCGCCCTCTGATCCAATGTGAATATGCCCATGCCATGGGAAATAGTGTTGGAAATTTGCAGGATTACTGGGATGTTATTGAAAAATATGAAGCCCTGCAGGGTGGATTTATATGGGATTGGGTAGAGCAGGGTTTGCTTACTACCAGCCCTGATGGGGAAGAGTTTTGGGCATATGGCGGAGATTTTGGTCCTGACGATGTACCTTCAGACGGCAATTTTTGCCTGAACGGACTGGTGAACCCCGACCGGCAACCCAAGCCCCACCTCCTTGAGGTGAAGAAGGTTTATCAGTATATCGATTTTAAGGGTGTTGATTTGAATAAGGGTGTTTTATCTATTCATAACAAATATGCCTTTTCGCACCTGGAAGAGTTCGAATTCATCTGGGAGTTGGAAGGAGATGGGCAGATGATTGACCAGGGTAGATTACCTGACATGGCTATTGATCCCTACACATCTGAAACTGTCACCATTGATTATAACCTGGACCCGGAACCTGGAGTGGAATATTTTTTGAATATCAAAGCCCGGTTAAAATTCGGTTGGAATATGTTAGAAGCCGGTGCAGAACTGGCTGCCGAACAGCTGAAATTACCAGTATTTGTTGCTGCCGAACAAATGGATGTTACCGTTTTTCCCAAACTTTCAATAGCTGAAACGGAGCAGGTGTTAACCATAAAAGGAGAGGATTTTGCTATGGGTTTTGATAAGACAGCAGGTGTCATGACCCGTTTTGCAAAAGGAGAGACAGAGTTTTTGAAAATCGGCCTGGTACCTAACTTTTGGAGAGCACCCACCGATAACGATTTTGGCAATGGACTTCACAAGCGCAGCAGCATTTGGAGAAACGCCGGTAAATCCCGGAAGGTAACGAAAGCAACAGTTACCCAAAAGACCACTTATCATGTTGAAGTCTCTTTTCTTTTTGATCTGGTGAACGATGAAGGAAACAAAATAGCTGATTATAAGTCGGTTTATTCTGTTTTTGGTTCAGGTGATGTGGTGGTGAGAAACCATTTCTGGATGGCTGATGACAATCTTCCGGAGATTGTCCGTATGGGGATGAATTTGGTTATGCCATATGAATTTGATCAAATGACCTGGCTGGGTCGCGGCCCTAATGAGAGTTATCAGGATCGCAAAACCAGCGCATTTGTTGGTTTATACTCGGGAAGTGTGGCTGATCAGTTTTGGGCTTATCTGCGTCCGCAGGAAAACGGGAACAAAACCGATGTGCGATGGCTGGCTGTTACCAGCGAGGCAGGAAACGGAATTTTCTTTCAGGGAATGCCACTGCTGGAAGTGAGCGCCCATCATAACATACTGGAAGATTTTGAATCCATGGAGCGACCTGACGGAAGAATAATTGATGGGGTCAGGGTGAAAAATGATCATACCATTGATGTAAAACCACGCAACCTGACATCTGTCAATATCGATTATAAACAGATGGGTGTAGGCGGTGACAACAGCTGGGGAGCTCTAACACATGAACAGTACCGTCTCACAGATAAAGAATATAAGTTCAGTTTCCGGATGAAAGCCTTAACGGCCGGGGAGAATCCTACAGATTTGGCCAGACAAAAGCTGCCGTGAATGATCTGTTGAAACGGACTATCAGACCCATAAAGATGGAGCTTCACCCGATCATAGAATGGAGCAAATTCCTTCTGTTCATTATTCAAGTATTTCATTTACCTTTGCCCGAAACAACCCATTATGGAGCTAAAAAATTTTACATACCTGATACTTATGTTGGGATCACTCGCTGTTCCTCTGGCCTTTAGTTTTGAAAAACAGGTGCGTTTTTATACCAAGTGGAAATACCTGTTTCCTGCCGTTCTTTTTTCGGGCGCTGTTTTTATTCTTTGGGACCTTCGCTTTGAAGAACTGCAAATATGGGGTTTTAATCCGGAGTATATTTTAGGGATTTATTGGTTGAATCTACCCGTTGAGGAGTGGCTTTTCTTTTTGATTATCCCTTACTGTTGTGTATTGATTTATGAAATCCTGAACGTTAAGCTTCCTGTGTTTCGGAAACCCAATCTTCTTCTCGTTGTCAGCCTGGTGTTGTTGGTAGCATTTGCCCTGCTGGCCTGGTTTGCCCGACAGAAATTGTATACC
>JAQVON010000165.1 GCA_028702595.1 Mariniphaga sp.
ATGACCAACCGGCTGGTATGTATCTGATCCTTATCAGCGATACAGAAAAATTGGTAGGACGATACAAAGTGATCAGAAGATAACTTTGCTCAGTCAACAGTTTTTCAATTTTTAAATAGTTAAACAAAGTTGGAAGAGGCTGTCTTTTTAAGGCAGCCTCTTTTTTTTGTCAAACACTCAAAAACAGATCTCCCCTCCCAAAAAAAACAAAAACTACATCCTGACTTGACCAGCTGAAACAAAAAGAAAAACAAAAAATATAAATCACTGAAAATAAATACATTAACAAAAAAAATATGTACCAATAAAAACAAAAAATTTTTATTTATTTTAACATTCATTAACAGTTTGTCGTTGTAAATCTCATTTTTTTTTTGCATGGTTAAAATGTTTTTATTAATTTGCATGCTCAAATCAAAATCTGCAAGATTAACATGTCAAATAAACTGTGAAATTGCATGGACACAATGATATTAAAATTAAAAAACTTCAATCCTAATAGAATACTTTGTATTTCTAAAATTAATCTTATCACTTTAAAATTATTTACTATGAAATTAAAAATTCTACTTTTTTTGATGCTAATGGCTGGTATTCTTCATGCACAGGAGGATATTATCCGTACGTTGATCATTACTGAGGCTCATATGGGATCTCCTGAGCGTAATTTCGTGGAGATTTCGAATGTGGGAGACTTTCCGATTCAACTTGGTTACTTTGAGCTTGGTTCTTCTCGTGACAATGCCTACAACTCGGGTGGGATGAGACTGCCTGACAAGGAACTACAACCTGGGGAAAGTTTTTTAATTGCTGTTGTACATGACTTTTCCGCAGAAAATGCGCGTGCATTAGGGTTGGAAAACTACAGCAATCCGGAGCCATCACAAATGGCTAAGCTTGCGGATATTCAAATACATGTTAGCAATTATGATTTTTCGAACAATCAGCTGGGTATAAGTCAGGAGTTCGAAAAATTCGACAGCATCTCCCCAATAAATCCGATTGGAGATTACTTTGGCCGCAACGCCTACTATTTGGAACAACATTTTCCCAACGGGGACTCGCTTGTTGTTGATCAGGTGATGGGCGTATTTGACACGGAAACTGACACTGAAGGTGTTTTAGCCAACAAAGGTATGGCTGTTGACCAGGACTCCTATGATGTAGCCGGTTATCCCAATGCCGGATCATTTGCAACACTGATCCGAAAAGCTAACGTAAAACAGGGGAATACGGAATTTGTCCGGGGTACCGCTGAAGATGATTCAGAATGGATTGCCATTAAGAATATCAGTGGGCTGGATAACCAGGTAGAAAACTGGCGGTATGCCAACCGCGTACAACCCTGGACATTGAAAAACCACGGGGAATACACCCTGGATGCCAATACGCTGGAGTCAGATGTGATTGACGTGGATTTTGAAAACAAAACACTGACTATTCCATGGGGATTGAGAAGACCAGATGACATCATGCTGAACATGGTGAAAAAACCCGGTATTGCCTGGTTCTATCAGCTGTCAACTGTTTCAGAAGACTCCACATCTTTTGCCTGTAAAACCGGTGACAAACTGGATATCATTGTCTGCGGTACAGAAGCATACAGGGCTACTTTCAACATTGTTGTGAATCCGCCCACAGCTTCCGACAATATAGTAATCCCCAAAATGAATGAAGGAGATGATTATGCCTACTATTTCGAACGGGCACGTATTGCCTGGCCACAGGTAACCCGGCTGGAACATGGCAATGACACGATTACCGGCGACGGATCATCCATTACAAACCGGGGGCTTCCTCACGGACTGCGCATCGACACCCTGCTCGAAAGGCTGGATAAACCGGCAAATGCTACGTGGGAAGTTGTTCCCGTTGATGGTAACACGAAAAGACCCGACCTGCTTGACGGCGATGTGCTGAAAGTGATTGCTGAAGACGGCAGTGTGAAAGAATACTACCTTAAAGTAAGTGTCGATGTCGGGAACAATACAGCTACCTTAACGACCATTACCTGGCCTGACATTCCTGACCAGGAATTCTTTGAAATGGTTTACGGATGGAAAGGCGATACCATTCCAAACTTCATGGCCAATGTTTTCAACTACCAGTTAAAATTACCCCCCGATGTTACTTCAGTTCCTGCCACCGTGGCTAAACCATCGAACCTGAATGCCAATGTACAGGTGAAACGTGCCACTTTCCTGAAAGGAACACAGGAGGAACGGACAACGGTTTATACCGTAACGGCAACCGACGATACTACCATCAAGGTGTATAACGTGGAATGGCAACCGGAAACAGATCCTCTCTATATCCAACCCTTATATGCCGAGCCTTTCTTCTCGGAAAAGATCACCCGCGAATACTTCTCCAATGAATATATTGAAATATGTAACCCGGGGAACCAACCGTTGGATTTAAGTGATTACATGATTGCATCATCCTATTCAACCAACCCTGCTGATGCCATTACCTTTAATCCGGAAGATTGGTTGCAACGTTTCCGTAAATATGTTCCCGGATACAAATGGGTCGATCAAGCTACATGGGCCAATAAACCCGGATATTTAGTGCCTGACGTGGCTGTTAATTCAATTGTCAGCGGTGGTGACGTATTCTGTTTGGGAGAACCCCGAGATAATGGTACCTGGGGATTCGGA
>JAQVON010000093.1 GCA_028702595.1 Mariniphaga sp.
AATATTTGATGAGATAGCGATCATTCGTTCATACTCCTGAGGAGACAGGTCTTTAAAATAATAGTGTTGCGGATTTACGGGATTTCCGTTCCGGTGAACTTCGTAGTGCAGGTGAGGGGCTGTTGAAGTTCCTGAATTTCCTACATATCCAATAACATCGCCCCGTTTAACCTCCTGGCCCTGTTTAACATTAAAGGCATTCAGGTGTGCATAAAGCGTTTCATAGCCAAATCCATGATCCACTTTAACAACCATGCCAAAACCCACGCGGCTGCTTTTTGTTCCGTTCACTTCCACCACTTTGCCATCGCCTGTTGAATAGACCGGTGTTCCCACCGGAGCGGTGAAGTCCATGCCATAGTGCATTTTACGTACTTTGTAGATAGGGTGTATCCGGTACCCCCACCCGCTGGCTGTACGTTTCAGATCTTCATTGGCAACCGGCATAATAGCCGGTATGCTGGCCAGCATTTCTTCCTTGTTCAGTGCCAGTGCCAAAACATCATCGTATGACTTCGACTGGATATAAGCCTCTTTTGCCAGTACATCCAATTTCCTGGCAGTTTCAATAATCAATTGGCTATTACTGAGATTTTCAAGATGAGCATACTTGTTTGCCCCGCCAAACCCGGCTTTTCTTACTGAAGAGGGTATGGGGTCAGCCTCGAAAATGATCCTGTAAATGTTATCATCACGCTGCTGTAAATCGGCCAACACATTTTCTATCCGGTTAAGATCTCGTGACATCAAATCGTATTGACTGATCAATTGTTGATTTTCCCTCGCTAAAGCTTTCGAACGCGGGCTTTCGTAAAAATGAAGAAACACAACAGTAATGATCAATGCCAATGCCAGACTGCTTGATAAATAAGTAAATATTTTTCCTAATTTTTCCTTGAACGAAATTCCCACTCGTTCGTAACTCAGGGTGTCGGGATTAAATTTATATTTCTTTTTCGCCATAAAGTACCGGCTATTTATTTTCTGTTTAAGAGTCTGTTTGAAATTTATCCATTTATTCTGTTTTGCCTCTTTTTCACTCATACTGCTGCAAAATTTCCTTATATAGCCATGGCTATTCGCGTCAATTTTGCCTTGTCTGAGCAAAAAACAGATCAAAATATTTCTAAAACAAAATCAAAACAGTCTCTAAGTAAAATTCATTAAAACATCTAACTTTGCAAAAATTTAATTAGCGAAGCAATTTTTCTTCGCTTCGCAAAAATAAACAAATAACTTTCATAGAGGTAATTTGTTTCATTACATTAAAAATTTTTAACAAAAAACCGGAAATTAAGCAATGAACATGACATCAAAAGAGATACGGAATGCTTTTCTTCAATTTTTTAACGAGAAAGGCCATCAGGTAGTGCCATCAGCTCCCATGGTAATAAAAAACGATCCTACTTTAATGTTTACCAATGCAGGGATGAATCAGTTCAAGGATCAGTTTTTAGGGAATGAGCCTGTCCGGTGGCCCCGGGTTGCCGACACTCAAAAATGTTTGCGCGTTTCGGGGAAGCATAACGATTTGGAAGAAGTAGGTCTGGACACCTATCATCATACGATGTTTGAGATGCTTGGGAACTGGTCGTTTGGTGATTATTTTAAGAAAGAAGCGGTTGACTGGGCATGGGAGTTTCTGACAGAAAGGATGGGTATTTCTGCCGACCGGCTGTATGCTACAGTTTTTGAAGGCAGCACCGATGATCAATTGGAGCGTGACAACGAGGCAGCCGGATACTGGGAAGAACATCTGCCCGCAGATCGCATATTAAATGGAAGTAAAAAAGATAACTTCTGGGAAATGGGTGATACCGGGCCTTGTGGTCCCTGTTCCGAGATTCATGTCGACCTGCGTTCACCCGGGGAGAGGGTGAAAATATCCGGGAGAGAGCTGGTCAACAAGGATCACCCACAGGTTATTGAGATATGGAACCTGGTCTTCATTCAGTTTAACAGAAAATCCAACGGAGTTTTGGAAGAACTACCTGCGAAACATGTTGATACAGGCATGGGGTTTGAACGGCTATGCATGGTGCTGCAGGGAGTCACTTCCAATTACGATACCGATATTTTTCAACAAATTATTGGTGAACTGGAAATATTGTGCGGACTAAAATACACTACAGATGAAAAAACAGCCATAGCCATGCGGGTTATTGCTGATCATCTGAGGGCTGTGGCATTTGCTGTTGCCGACGGACAACTTCCGTCCAACAATAAAGCCGGATACGTAATCCGGCGAATTTTACGCAGGGCAGTGCGGTATGGATATACATTCCTGGCATTTAGAGAACCCTTCATTTTCCGACTGGTAGAAGTACTGAAAAATACAATGGGAGAGGCATTCCCTGAGCTAACCAGCCAACAAAACCTTATTGAAAAGGTGATCAGAGAAGAAGAAGAATCTTTCCTGCGTACCCTGTCAACAGGAATAAAACTCCTGGATGATATGATCATGAAAACAACACAAGCAGGAGATACCCGCATCAGAGGAAAAGATGCTTTTATTTTGTATGACACCTTCGGATTTCCCCTGGATCTGACAGCCTTAATTGCCAGAGAAAACGGATTAACCATCAACGAAAAGGAGTTTTCCAAAGAAATGGAAGCTCAAAAAAACCGGTCACGAAATGCAGCTCAGCTGGAAACGGGCGACTGGATGGAGCTCAAAAAAATTGAACAGACCAGATTTCTTGGCTATGACACCCTGGAAGAGCATGTTCACATCGCCCGTTATCGAAGGGTAACCCAGAAAAAAAATACCTTCTACCAGTTGGTATTTGATCAAACACCATTTTATGGAGAATCAGGTGGGCAGGCAGGAGATTCAGGTTATATTGAATCAGGCGGGGAAAAAACAGCTATTATCGACACCCGGAAAGAAAATAACCTCATTGTTCATTTAACTGAAAGCTTACCAGTTGATCCGGAAACCGGCTTTTGGGCGGTTGTGGATAAGGAAAAACGGATGAATACAGCCAATAACCACACAGCTACTCACCTGCTCCATGAAGCCTTGCGCGAAGTATTGGGGAAACACGTGGAACAAAAGGGGTCACTCGTCCATTCAGATCACCTGCGCTTCGATTTTTCACATTTCCAAAAAATGACTGAAGAGGAAATTGAACAGACAGAATCTATCGTGAATGAAAAAATCCGCGCAAATAACCCCCGGGAAGAAAACCGGGAGATGCCCATTGAACAGGCACAGGAAATGGGAGCGATGATGTTGTTTGGTGAAAAATACGGAGAATCGGTACGGGTAATAAAATTTGGCGAGTCAGTTGAATTATGTGGAGGAACGCACGTGGCAGCAACGGGCCAGATTGGTTTGTTTAAAATTATATCGGAAGGAGCAGTTGCTGCAGGTGTCAGGCGCCTTGAGGCAATTACCGGCAGGCAGGCGGAGAAGTATGTGAATGATCAGCTTCATACACTGAAAAGTATCCGGGAAACATTAAAAGGTTCCAATGATCTGCTGCAGAGTATAGCTAGCCTGTTGCAGGAGAACAGTGAGCTTTCCAAAAAAATTGAAGCCTTTGGCCGCGAACAGCTAAAGGGGCTAAAAGCTAACCTGATCAATAAAGTAAAGAGCAAAAATGGAGTAAACATCATTGCCTGCCAGGTAGAAGTTGAAAATGCAGCCATGCTCAAGGATCTGGCCTTTCAAATAAAAAATGAAGTGGATAACTTGTATCTTATATTGGGTGCCAATATCGATGGCAAGCCCAATCTGACGGTTATGATATCAGAAAAGCTGATCAATGAGAAAGGGTTGGATGCCGGGAAAATTGTTCGGGAAGCCGGCCGTGAAATAAAAGGTGGCGGTGGAGGCCAGCCTTTTTATGCCACAGCAGGGGGTAAGCATGTTGCAGGTCTTCAGTCAGCTATAAATAAAGCCCTGGAATTCATCACTTCCGGTTCGCCTGATTCATTTCCGGGTTAGGGATCCATTTCCCCCGGTTTCCCTCCCAGACAAATTTCAGACTTACTCCTGACATTTCCTGTTGGGGTGCATTTTCCCGGTGTGCTTTCCACATAGCTGTAACAAACGGATCGAATGTATTGGTTTCCCATTTCGGGCGGGGATGATTGCCCCTGGCTTCTTTGTATGGGTCATCTTCCCTCATCCAGCGGTCGACATAGTCGAAAAAAGCATCATGCTTCCACATACCTATAGCCTTCATATACCTGGCAGCAAGGGCTGTACCAACCCAGGCAACAGCATTACAACAAGTCCGGTATCCTTCCGATGTTTTATCCCACTTTTCCCATTGTTCCGGTGGTTTTTCTTCATACGTGTCTCTTTTTCCATGGTGCTGAATGATTTGCCAAAGAGCGGTTTGACCAAACCAACCTTTGCCGTAATAGGTCTGGGTGTCCTCCTGAAAAAATGCTGTTTCAGGGAGCTCGATCAGACCGGGATAATCAAGCATCAATCCGGCAAAAAGTATTGGCCACTTTCTTCCGCTGGAATGGCCGCCCCCTTCATTCCAGCTCATGCCTGCCCATGCCAGGCCGTACAAATCGATTCCTCTCTGAATTAATCCTATGGTCAGCTTTTCTTTTTTCTCCTTTGGTACATCCATTAGAAGCATCACACTGGCAATGGAAATAACCCGGGCATGTTCCCGACCATAGTTTGGACCATTTTCATTAGGTACGAGTTCCTGCTGTTCCCAACTTCTCAGGTGGTCAATCCATGGCCGCTGGAGATAGCGATCAACCTCCTCCCACGAAGGAACCTTACCAGCCGGTTCAAGTGCGGGAAGCAGATCCCAGCGAACAGCACCAGCTCTAAAAAGCGGTTTCTCTGTGCCAACATAGGGCGGACGAAATGCGTCGGACGGGGGAATCTGATCGAGGCAAGTCAACACCGCAGAAGCCTTTAGTGTAACACGCGACTTCTTCTCCGATTCCGTCATAATATTTTTACAGAAATTATCTACCGGAAGAGTAGTATTGCTGATTGAGGAAATGAGCGACAGATTGGGCGCCAGCTCCAGGGGAAGGACCACACTATCACTTTTCCGGTACGACTGGTTCCTCGAATCGTATCCCTGGGTTGATCCTGCACGAAGAACAATCATGGAACCATTCCGCATGGTAGAGTCCAGTTTCAAACTCGTGTCACCCCAATGATTGAGACGGATAGGCGTATTCTCATCAGCAACCAATGGCCCGGGGGCAGGTGTTATTTTGATAATCTTTACCGGACCAACAACCCACCAGTCACCAGTAATAAACTGACCGGTAACTGCAGGCTTGTCAAACGTCCAGGTAATGCCGTATTGACTCACCTCCTTCCTCTCTTTTACCTCTACCAAAGCATTATTGCCTTGGACAGAACTAAAACACAACAACAAAACCAAAAGGAAAAATCCGGGTAAACGAAACAGAATGGATCTCATATACAAACTTTTTAATAAAAAATGGATTACAACTAAACCTAAAACATGAATATTCCGCAAGAAACAGAAAAAATTCAAGCTTTGAAATAAAATCTTTTTCAGGAATAAAAAAAAATTCTAAATAAAAAAAATCGTTCCAGGCCAAAAAGAATGCATTGCGAAATTTTAAATCCCGGTAATGTTTTCTATTTTTAGGCGGTTAAATTTGAAATAAAAAAATTGGAATCAACCATTATGAATAAAACAACAAGATTAGTCCTGTTCATTATCCTCCTTATTGCAGGTTTCGGCTGTAACAAGGGAAACCGTTCAACGGAAAACATTTTGAACCAGGCTTATGAAAAAGAAAAGCTAAAAGATTATAGTGGTGCAATAGCGGAATACGATAAAGCGTTACAGATTGATCCGGAGAATGCAGATATTCTCTATAAAAGGGGAACAGCCCGGTATCATTCAGGAAATTTTGCGGGAGCCTTAGCCGATTTCAACAAAGTGATATCCATAAATCCAAATTCACTTGAAGTCTATTTTAACAGAGCTGTGGTTAAAGAAGATCTGAACGATTTAAATGGAGCCATAGCTGATTACGACCTGATTACTCAAAAAAATCCTGAAGCACAGGAAGCATACTATAACCGGGCTCTTTTAAAGAACCAGATGAAAAACTATCAGGAAGCAGAAGAAGATTTTAATCAGGCTATCAAAATATCTCCGGATTATTATGAAGCCTACATAGGCAGAGCCGTTGCCCGGGAAGCGATGGGGAATGATGAGAACGCGCTGGAGGACTACTACAAAGCCCTTGAAATAGATTCAGGATTCCAGGAAGCCTATTTGGGTATTGCGTTAATCAAAGACAAACAGCAAGACATGGAAGGCGCTCTTTATGGTTATAACCAGGTCATACAAATCAATCCGAATGCCTTCGAAGCCCTATTTAAAAGAGCGTATGTAAAAGAACAAGCAGGAGATATTCAAGGAGCTCTGAATGATTACAATAAGGCCATTGAAGTCAACCCGGAAGCCTACCAGGCCTATTTTAACAGAGCACTTATCAAGGATAAAATCTTTGACATCCAGGGAGCTATTGCTGATTTCACCAAAATGATTGAACATAATCCATCTCATGCGGAAGCCTATACAGGAAGAGGCCTCAATAAAATCAAGGCAGGCCTGACAGAAGAAGGTTGTCTTGACCTGAAAAAAGCGATGGATTTAGGAAATGAACAAGCTAAAGAAGCCTTTCAACAATTTTGTGGTTCTTAAACTAAATCCTGACCTGCCGTCAATCCAATTGGAAAATTCAACCCATTTTATTCACTTCTCAGCTTTTAAGATCATTTGAAAGTTGCTAAAAATCAAATAAATCACAATTTTACTTTATTAAATTTCTAACACAAGCCACCTCAATGGTAAAATATTTAATAAAAAAGATAATATTTTTAATAAAAATTCACAAAAATTACCCAATTTTGCATCAATCAATTTGATTAAAACAATTAACTATTTAATAACAAATATAAACTAACTAGTTAACTAACAAAAAATTAAAAACAAATGACCCAAAACCTGAGATTGCCAAAACTACACAACACGATAACTATCACTATTTTATAAACAAATTTTATCTTATCACTTTAAAATTTTATAACTATGAAATTAAAAATTCTACTTTTTTTGACACTGTTTGCTGGTATCCTTTCTGCCCAGAATGATACCATCAAAACGCTAATCATTACCGAGGTCCACCAGGGATCGCCGGGACGAAATTTCGTTGAAATTTCCAATGTGGGCACTACTCCCATCCAACTGGGATATTTTGAAATTGGAGAGTCAGGGAGTAATGCATTTTCACCAGCAGCAGATCGGTTCTTCCGGCTTCCGGAGAGGGTATTGGAGGCAGGTGAAAGCTTTTTTATTGCTGTAGTTCATGATTTTGACGAATACCATGCTCGTGCACTGGGCCTGGAAAATTACAAAAATCCGGAACCCACAGAAATAGCAAAATTAGCTGACATCCAGATTCATGTGGGTGATTATGACTTTGCTAACAACCAATTGGGTATCAGTCAGGAATTTGAGCAATTCGACAGCATCTCCCCAACTGCATTATTAAACAACTATTTTGCCCGTAACGCTATCTATCTGGAACAACATTTTCCCAGTGGAGACTCTGCCGTAATCGACCAGGCTATGGGCGTGTTTGACACAGCAACTGACACCGAAGGTGTACTTGCCAATAAAGGAATGGCTGTTGACCAGGATTCCTATGATGTAGCCGGCTACCCCAATGCAGGTTCATTTGCAACCCTGATCCGTAAAGCTATCGTAAAACAGGGGAATACCGAATTTATCCGGGGTACTGCTGAAAATGACTCAGAATGGATTGCCATCAGGAACATCAGTGAACGCAGTCACCGTATGCAACCCTGGACTTATGGCAACCATGGTTCTTACAAGTTGGATGCTAACACGCTGGAATCGGATATAATTGATGTGGATTTTGCCAACAAAACCCTGACCGTACCATGGGGATTGAGAAAACCAGATGACATCATGAAAAACATGGTGAAAAAACCGGGTATTGCATGGTTTTATCAGTTATCTACCGTTTCAGAAGATTCTATGGCCTTTTCATGCAGGACCGGTGATAAGCTGGAAATCATTGTTTGCGGAGATGAAGCTTACCGGGCAACATTCGATATTATCGTGAGTGCCCCCACGGCTTCCGACAATATCGTGATTCCAATGATGAACGAAGGCACTGATTATGAATACTATTTTGATCAGGCATACATGTCATGGCCACAGGTAACCCGTCTGGAACATGGCAATGACACCATTACCGGGGAAGGTTCCTCTATTGTAAATGAAGGTCTTCCGGAAGGATTGCGTATCGATACCCTGCTCGAAAGACTGGAAAAACCAGCCATTGCCAGCTGGGAAGTTGTACCGGTTGATGGGAACAAAAAACGACCTGACCTGCTCAACGGCGATGTGCTGAAAGTTACAGCTCAAGATGGCAGTGTGAAGGAATACTTCATCAAAGTAAGCAAAGATGTTGGAAATAATACAGCAACGTTAAGCACCATTACCTGGCCTGACATTCCTGACCAGGAATTCTTTGAAATGGTTTATGGCTGGAAAGGAGACACCATTCCTAGTTTCATGCCTAATGTATTTAATTATCAGCTGAAGTTACCTCCAGATGTTACTGCAGTACCTGCTACCCTGGCAAAACCATCAAACCTGAATGCCAATGTACAGGTGAAACGTGCTACTTTCCTGAAAGGAACACAGGAAGAACGTACCACTACTTTTACAGTTACTGCTACCGATGACACCACCATTAAGGTGTACACCGTAGAATGGCAACCGGAAATAGACCCGTTGAATATTCAGCCCTTGTATGCTGAGCCTTTTTTCTCTGAAAAAATCACCCGTGAGTATTTCTCCAATGAATATATTGAAATCTGTAACCCGGGAAACCAACCACTGGATTTGAGCTATTATTTGATTGCATCATCCTATTCTACCAACCCTGCTGATGCCATCACATTCAACCCCTCTAACTGGCTACAGCGCTTCCGTAAATATGTTCCCGGATACAAATGGGTGGATGAATCAACCTGGGCTAATAAACCCGGATATCTGGTTCCCGATGTTGCCGTTAACCCTATTATTGATGGTGGTGACGTATTCTGTTTGGGAGAACCCCGTTCCAATGGTACCTGGGGATTCGGAGGAACAGCCTGGAGTATGTACGACTGGCCGGGAGCCATGGGCGGAAAATACGGACAGAGTGATGTGAACTTCTATAACTTCGGAAACTCCTGGGGTAACCCCTGGGGAGAAGAAGTAGCTGATAACTATATGCCTATTTCACAAACTCATGCCGGAGCCATGCAGTGGCTTTTCAAAATTGTGAACGACTCAGTCCGGCTGGGATTAAAAGCAGCTACCGATCCAAACGACTTTGAAGTGGTTGACGTTATTGGTAATGCAGACGGAACTGCCATGTTATTCGGACATACTTCAGCAGATGATGGTCATAACTTCACCCGTTTCTATCGTAAACCACATATCAACAAACCCAACCCGGTTGTGGGCGCTTCTATGGGAACTACTCCTGAAGATAGCGAATGGGTGCGTGTTACCCGGAATAACAGTGGCATTGGCGGCTGGCCGGCACAGTGGACATTAACTGCTATGATCGACTACGGAAAACACTATTTCATTCCATCAACTGACCACCTGTCAACCGTTTCATCAAGGGTTTATAAAGTTACTGAAGGGTATACACAGGAAAACATCAAAGGAATGGTTACAGGAATAACTGTTGGTGATTTCCAGAATAACCTGATCAAAAAGAATGAGAATCAAAGCCTGGCTGTGAAAAGGGCAGGTAACGAAAATGCCCTGGGTGATGATGATGTACTCCAGAACAATGATGTACTGGAAGTAACATCTGCCGATGGCAATAACGTTACTAACTATACACTGGAAGTCAGCGAAGAAGGACTGAGCCCAGATGCAATTCTTAAATCAAACCTCTATACAGTTACCGTTTCAGAAAATCCAAAAAGTGCCGGCGAAGCCACTGCCGGAACAGGATCAGTTTCAGGAATGCAGTACGGAACACAGCTGACAACCCTGTTGTCCAACATTACTGTTCCCGAAGGAGCCACCCTGACTGTGGTCGATTCTGAAGGAGGTTTTGTTCCGATGAAAAGACTGAACTTCGACACCGTGTATGTTGACGTTACAGTAAATACCAACACCTGGCTGGAAGTAGTAGCTGAAGATGGTGAAACCACCATCAACTACCAGATCGTACCGGTAACTTCATCCGATGATGCTTTCATCACTTCCGACTTCTTCAATGTGATCCAAAGCAACTTCCTGGTTGAGTTCATACCCCGTGGTATCTCTGTGAGCAGCTTTATGGATAAAATTGCTCCTTCTGCTGGTGCTACCGTGAAAATCATCGACAAGTCAGGCCTGGAGAGAACCAAAGGCGGTATGGCTATCGACGATAAGATCGTGGTGACATCCGAAAGCGGAAATGTGACCAATGTGTACTTTATCTCTGTACTACCCATCAGAGCACTCCCCACAACTACATACCTGGCTTATGTAAATTCATACATGTATGCAGTTGATCAGGTAAACAATGTAATCAGCGGAGCTACAGCACAAACCTTGCTGAACGACTTCCTGAACAACCTGATCCCGTCATTCGGGGCAACATTAACCGTGCTGGATAAA
>JAQVON010000094.1 GCA_028702595.1 Mariniphaga sp.
CAAACGGGTTTCAATGGGTTGGAGTTTCGGGGCTGAAGTTACCCCCGGAATTTTGGTTACTTTCACAATTTCATCCCAAATATCGTCGGGAGATTTGATTTCCTCCCGCCAGTTACGGAAATATGCCCCTTTTGTGTCGGGGATGAGGTCCTGGTATTTTACACCACGTTTTAAGGCTTCTTTATTGGAAAGGGTATCTCCGCTGCTGAGTATAAACCGGTCATTTTTATCTGTTTTAAACCGTACCCGGTGCCCTTTTTCGTTCAGCATGTATTCCGGCCGGTAATTAATTACGTTTTCGTACATGGAAATGGGCGCCGGGTCGAGCGCAGATTCCACCCTTCCCAGTTTTCCTACAGTAAGCTCAACTTCAGGGATATTGGTCAGCAACATATCCAGTTGACCCAAAACTTTACGGTTAAATTCAAAACCGGAGTGGGGCATGGAAGTGGGCATGAGCAGGAAACTTCCCTCATCGAGCGAAGGCATAAATTCTTTTCCTATGGCGGGGAATGTATGGCTTAATCCCGACCACACTTTGGTGGTGCGGATGTTCCACCCTACCGTGTCGAACCCTTTGGCCATAAAACCAAAGATATTGTTGAATCCCATCCAGGTAGTTGCCCCGAAAAGGATTAAAAATGAAGGTATCAGCAGGAATGCGACTTTGTGGTTCAAACACCATCGGAGAATGGATTTGTAAAAATATTCGAGGATGATAAAAAATCCTAAAATAAGGATGACCATCAGGGCAACAAACAGTACATTCGTTACAAGGCTTTTGGCAGGCCCTAGCGGAAGCCAGTATTTCGAAAGTAACCAGATGACGCCAATAACCACGATTATGACTTCAGCATGGTCGAGTACCCAAAGTGCAAATACCTTTAATTTTTGTTGGATTGATGAACCGGTTGAATCCGCACTTTTGCCAGATTTCTCTATATCAGGATCAGGGCTTATCCCTCTAAACTCTTTCACTATACCAACCACACCAAAAGCCAGCAAAATCATCCCACCCCAAACCTGGCCAACAAACAAGGCCGTGATTCCAATGGGAAGCAGTGCAATATTTATCCACTTCCTTATTCTTTTATTTTGAATTCTTGCCCCAAAAAACCAATGGGCAAGCGTGGGCAAAATAAGTAAGGAAACAATAAGGGCAGCTATCAGCGCAAATGTTTTGGTAAAGGCCAGCGGCCCGAAAAGCTTCCCTTCGGCAGCCTGCATGGTAAACACAGGGATGAAACTTACGATTGTGGTTGATACCGCGGTAAGGATTGCTGAACTTACCTCGGAAGCCCCGTTATAAATGGTGGTAATGAGTTTTTGCTCAGGCGGCGATTCCTCAATATGTTTGATGATGTTCTCGGAGAGGATGACCCCCAGATCGACCATCGTACCAATGGCAATGGCAATACCCGATAAAGCCACGATATTGGCATCAACGTTAAAATAGCGCATGGCAATAAAAACCATCAGCACGGCAATGGGCAGTAAACTTGAAATCAAAAATGAAGCCCTTAAGTTATAAACCATAACGATGACCACCAGCACAACGATGAGAATCTGAAGCGAAATGGCCTCTTCCAATGTACCCAGTGTTTCGTAAATAAGGCCGGAACGGTCGTAGAAAGGGACAATGGTTAATTGGCTTTCGGTTCCGTCGGGTAAAACCTTTTTAGGCAATCCGGGTGAAATTTCCCTGATTTTATCTTTTACGTTATTAATAACTTGCAAAGGATTTGCCCCGTAACGGGCTACAACCACGCCGCCAACCACTTCCGCGCCGTCTTTGTCTAAAGCGCCACGCCGTGTTGCGGGTCCCAGGCTAACCACGCCAATATCCTGGATGCGAATAGGGACATTTTCCTGTACCGCAACAACGGCTTTTTCAATGTCTTCCACTTTTTTAACATAGCCCAACCCACGCACCAGGTATTCAGCCTGGTTGATTTCGATGGTTTTAGCGCCCACATCACGGTTGGATTTCTGCACCGCCATCATTACTTTATGCAGCGGAATGTTGTAGGCTTTCAATGCATCGGGGTTTACGTCAATTTGGTATTCCTGCACGAATCCGCCAATGGATGCCACTTCCGAAACCCCTTCTGTGGCATTGAGCCCGTATTTCACATAAAAATCCTGTACGGTGCGGATTTCATGCAAATCCCAGCCGCCAGTGGGGTTGCCGTTTTTGTCGCGCCCTTCAATGGTGTACCAGTAAACCTGTCCCAGGGCCGTTGCGTCAGGGCCAAGAGCCGGTTGGACACCTTCAGGCAGAAGGCCCGATGGCAGCGAAGCCAGTTTCTCCAGTATCCTGGAACGTGACCAGTAAAATTCAATATCTTCTTCAAAAATGATAAAGATGCTGGAGAACCCGAAAATCGATGAACTCCTGATGGATTTTACACCTGGTATCCCAAGAAGGTATGTTGTTAATGGATACGAAATCTGGTCTTCAATATCCTGTGGCGAGCGCCCCATCCATTGGGTAAATACAATTTGCTGGTTTTCGCCAATATCGGGGATGGCATCCACCGGCACCGGATCGGAAGGAAGTGCCCCAATTTCCCAGCCAAACGGAGAGGTTACAATTCCCCAGGCGACCAACCCGGTTAATAGCAGAACCGTAACTAATTTGTTTTCAAGAAAAAAACGAATGATTTTATTTAACATGCAATTTCAATTATGATTTTATTTTTACGAATGATTACAGCAATCCAATCGCCGCAAGTTTTTACTCACAGCACCCTGTTAATCATAATAAAATCATAAACGATATACCTGTTTCAGGGAAAGTGTTTTTTGAATGGGAAGTAAAGGAGGTGTTTCAATATAATTAATACCTGCTACTTCCAGTTCAGGAGTATTTAATAATATCTCTGAGAATAAGTCATGCCCTAAAATATCAAGTTCTGCTAAAACCGGAATGGTTGAAATTTGAGGAGTATAAAAATCCTCCTGAACTTTAAAAAAATGAGCTTCATCGTGGCAGCAATCACCCATATCACATTTATCGTTGTTCAAACCATCAACGGAAACAGAATACAGGTCTCCCTGACAATAATGCTTTGACACAGCCATCCCCATTGTTGAGACCAACAATACAAAGGACAAAATGATATGACTGATTCTTTTAAACATTATTCAGCAAATAAAACAAAAAGTTTTTAAAAGTGTTCTTTAAAAATTGATAATTTTTGAAAATTTAAAATAATCCGGAATTATTTGTCCGGTATTTTTCAACTTTTTTATCAACGCAAATATACAGTTACAAAAAACGACAATGTTATAAAATTTTGGAAAAGTTGTATATAATTTTGTGATGTTCATGGTTTCTTGTTTCTTAGAATAAACCATTTCTCACCCATGTAAATAACCAACATTACACCTATTGAAACAAGTATAATTGTTAAATCGCTTTTTGCTTTTGTTAAAACAAAACCTGTTAATACAATTGTATCAAGTGCTATGGCTGTAATCACAATTGCCGGTTTAAAGTCAACCTCCTTACGTAAATTTTTCAGCAGGCCATAATGGATTCCAATGTCCATCACCAGGTAAAAAATAGCGCCGAGCGAGGCAATTCTTGAGAGGTCGAATAAAATGGTAAGCAGGATTGCAATACCTGCAATATACACCAGCATGTGCTTTTGAATACTGCCCGACATACCAAGGTGGCTGTGGGGTATAAGTTTCATTTCCGTAAGCATGGCAGTCATTCTTGAGACGGCGAATATGCTTGCAATAATTCCCGAAATAGTGGCAATAATAGCCACACCCACTGTAACCCAAACGCCGTATTTCCCAAATGCAGGTCGAGCCGCTTCTGCAAGTGAATAGTCCTTTGCCGAAATAATTTGCTCTATAGATAAAGACGAAGCCACAGAAATGGCTACTAAATAATAAAGTACCACACAAACAGCAATGGAAATGATAATGGCGCGACCTACATTTTTATGCGGCTTTTTAATCTCATCGCCACTATTGGTAATGGTAGTAAACCCTTTGTACGCTAAAATAGTAAGTGCCAATGCACCGATAAAGCTTGCGATTGATTTATCGGGGACGGTTTTGGGCAGGGTTTCGCTGAAACTAAACCCGGCAGCCCACAGCCCTCCGATGGCTAATACCGCCAACCCGGCCACTTTTAAAACCGCCATGGTAAACGACGATTTTTCTATAAATTTATTGCCCGAAATGTTAACAATAAAGGCCAACACTATTAAAACCACCCCTAAAACCGGCACCCAAAAAGTGTTTTCTCCGACATCAAATAATTGTAACACATAGGTGCCAAAAGTTCGTGCAACCAAGCTTTCGTTGATAATCATTGAAAAAGCCATTAGTAGCGCGGCAAATGCCGTAAAAGTGGATTTACCAAATTCCTTTTTCAGGTACATTCCAATTCCACCCGCTGAAGGAAATGCATTGGACAATTTAATGTAAGAATAAGCACTAAAAGCAGAAATTACCGCTCCAACTACAAATGCGATAGGGAAAAGACTACCAGACAATTCGGCAACCTGGCCGAGAAGGGCAAAAATCCCTGCGCCAATCATCACTCCCGTCCCCATTGAAACGGCACCGGTTAACGAAAGACTGTTTTTTTTATATTCTGCCATGGTTAAAATCTTATGGTTAATCCGCCACCGGCACCAAACCGGTTGTCGTAGCTGGCCATGAGTGAGAAATTCTTTGATAACATATACTCAGCCCCCGCATTCCAAGTTGTTTCATCAGCAAAGTTGGTGTTTTCACCCAGGTTGTTTACCCACCCAAAATCCATTTGATATTCATAGTACCCGAAAACAAATAAGCGGGGAAACAGCATCAGTTCCCGCCCAATTGCGAGGCGTGGCCTTAGCTCATTGTCAATCCTCACATCCATATTAAACATGTAAGGAGTAAACCAGCGAAAACCTGCTACTGCCGTGGTCGAAATTTCATCGAGGTTGTCTTTCTCTTCGTTCTCCATGTTCACACCTGCAAAAACAGTGAAATAATCGTATAAATAGCGTTCGTAAGTAAATTCGGCTTCCATGTTTTGGTTCCAGCCATATTCGGCGCTCAGGTTAAACTGGTTGCGCAGATTGGAAGTAACCAGGTTAATTTCGGCGAGGTGCGAGGCTACATCGGCCAGGCCCCAGGAATACCAGAGGTTGGTTTCGTGAATGAGTTTGGAAACCGGGTGTCCTTGTAAACGCGGGTCGCGCGGCGTGTCGTAACTAAAAATGCGGGCCATCCCGCCCATCAGATGATACAAAATGTGGCAGTGAAAAAACCAGTCGCCGTATTCATCGCCGTAAAATTCGACGGTTATCTGTTGCATGGGCGCCACATTTACCGTGTGTTTTAGCGGCGAATATTCCCCGTTTTCGTTAATGACCCTGAAAAAATGCCCGTGCAGGTGCATGGGGTGGTGCATCATGGTAAGGTTGTTGAAGGTGATGCGGGTAATTTCGCCTCCTTTGATAAGTATTTTATCGGTTTCTGAAAGCGGGATACCGTTCATGCTCCAGATGTAACGCTGCATGTTTCCGGTGAGGTTGAGCAGAACTTCTTTCACTGGCGCATCTGCGGGATAAGTAGTTTTTTCAAGTGCTTTTAAGAAATTGTAATGATACTCGGAATACATGCCTTCACCGCCCATATCCATGTCCATGTTCCTTCCGTCGGCATCTATTTGCTGCATCGTATCTTTTTCAGTTTTCTGCATATTTTCCATTGCATGCCCATCCGCGTTTTGCATGTCATGTTTTGTCCTTTGTTCCTGTTCCATACCTTCCATTTCGGGCATTATCATTCCCCAGTTTTTGCGGAGGTGGTGCGGGTCGTCGTTTTTAGGCCTGAATTTTATGGCCGGTGCGCCCATGCGCATTTCCATTTTTGACATTTGCTGCATCATTTTTATTTTATCGGGTGCGGGAATGACCGGGGCTTGAATGGCTTGCCCGGTTCCAATAAATGCCGAGGTTTTGCCCGAGCCGTCCTGTCCGGTGGCCGTGAATTCGATTTTGCCTTCTTGTGGCACGGTTACCAGGAAGTCGTATGTTTCGGCAATGGCAATAAACAGTTTGTCAGTTTTGTAGGGTTCAACCCTTAATCCGTCAGCCGCGACCAGGGTGGGGTTTCCACCACCAATCGACAACCAGAAGGCGGTAGATGCGGCGGCATTTATAACGCGCAACCTTACCTTTTCGCCCGGGTCTAAATTGGGGTATTCCCGGCTTGGTTCACCGTTTATCAGGAATTCCTCGTAATAAATGTCGGCAATGTCGGCACCTTCCATGCGGTCTTTCCAAAAGTTAAGCTGTGCGCCCAAAGCTCCGCGGGCAATCACCTGGTTAAGTGGCGTTGCTGTTCCTTTTTTGATGGTGTACCACTCCGTGCCACGTTTTAAATTCCGTAACACATTCATCGGTTTTTCATTTGTCCAGTCCGAAAGTACCAATACTAAATCTTTGTCGTAATCCAGTGTCTTTTCTCGTGGTTCAATAACCAAACCGCCGTAAACCCCGCTTTGTTCCTGTAACATGGTGTGCGAATGGTACCAGTACGTGCCGGCCTGTTTCAGCCGGAATTCGTATTTTTGGGTTTCGCCGGGCAAAATGGGCGGGGTGTTTAAATAAGGCACTCCATCATAAAAATTGGGGAGTAAAATGCCATGCCAGTGTACGGAAGTCTCTTCATCCATTTCGTTTTTAACGTAAATAACTGCATAATCACCCTCGGTAAATTGCAGGGTTGGTCCCGGTATGCTATTATTGATAGTCATGCCCATCACATCTTTACCTGCTTTGTTAACGGTTTCCTGCCGCAGGGTTAGATGGTAGGTAGTTGTATCGGTTTGGGACAAAGCTGAATTTCCGGCCAATATAAGTAAGGCGAAAAATAAAAAAGTAAAACTTAATTTCATGGTTTTTTTAATTTTAAAGATTGTTGAAATATCATAAATACGGCATTCCCATCACTTTCTGCTGGAACGGGTTGTCTTCGACGGTTGGTTGTCAATTAACTCATAACCCGCTGCTTTCCATGCTTTCATGCCGCCTTTTAAATTGTAAATATTTGAATATCCCTCGTCCGCAAGTTCTTCGGCGGCAATGGTACTCATACGGTCGCTCCGGCAATACAATACAATTTTTTTATCTTTCGCAGGTAATTTATTTAGATACTCCATTATTTCGTTATACGGAATCAGTAAATCGGTTTTTGGAATTTCCCAGGTATACGGGATGTGCACGTTTACAAGCGTGAAACTTTTTTTGTTTTCCATCATTTGATGAAGCTGAGCCGCTGTAATTTCAGTCACACCTTCTTTCTGCGATTTTTTAAATTCTGTATTTCCTGCATAAAGCAGTGTAAACGAAAATATTAAAACAGTAATTATTGGAATAAACTTTTTCATATTAACCTCCTTTTAAACATTTTTTTATTGATAGAATAAATCGCCGTAACCCCAAATTAAAGTACCAATAAGAATATTCAAATTAGCAACGGTTTCGAGATATCCATGACTTTTGGTGGGGTGGATTTTTTCGAGATTCGCCTTTTTACCCGAAGCCAACTTTCTCAACTGCTGGCGATGGTATTCATTCCTGCCTTTTAACAACATCTGTTTTGCCACAACAGTAATGAGTACCATCATCGATCCTGACCTTGAAAACATTGAATTCCCCATCCGTATTTGAAGATAGCATGAAACCAAAACCACCAGCCATGCGGATATTAAAACGAAGGTTGGCTTAAGGTTGTTTGTTTTATTCATGATGATTTTTTGGTAACTTTCAAATTAATATCATTTACCGACCGCATTGTAATTCACTATAAAAAAACTGCCACTTTTGTTTTGGAACTTTTGGCTCATCAAAAATTTTTCTGCGTTCAGCATTTCAATAACCTCGTATTGAATCGACTTCACACGTAACCCCCACAAATAGGCTTCAACTGTTAAGTCAGATGTAAGGATATAATTACCGGTTTCCATTTCAAGGCTCCTGTTTTTTATCGAAATCCGGTTCTTAGAACCAAAAAATCCTAAAAGCCCCGACTTGACAGACATCTCAACACTGAGGTCATTTAACTTTTTAGCATTGTCTGAAAAATCATATAGTTCTTTAAACTTCGGCGATGAAGTTTCGATGACATATTCTGCATCATTTTGCCGGGCGAACGGGAAAACAGTGAGAAGGACATTTGATTCGTCCGGCTTGCAAACATAATCAGTGGTATAGCTGTCGGTTAGCTTATCCTTTTCATCAAATAGCGACACCCTGATTTGCACTGATAAAATTCCTTTCAGCGTATCCAGGTTACTGATTGAGAACTTTTGTTTCGAGATTTTGTCGCCTGCTTCATTATAGCCCTTACGGATAATATCCCTGCCCGCAATTTGTTCAATGAGCATATTATCCTGTCCCCGGCATATTCTGCCCCATGCCAGCAAAATCATCGCTATAATAAAGTACTTATTTCTTAACATTCTGTCCCTAAAAATTCTGACGTACCCCCAAACTTTTATTGGTTTTCCGAATAGAATTTTCGGAATCTTTTTCCATTTCGGTCATTGCCCTGATGGCATCAATGGTTTCCGGGATTACAATGGCCTGGTTGTCCACTACGTAAGCATAAAACAATTCATCGCCTTGCACTTTCAACATGTCCTGCCACAGGGCCACTTCGTACATATCACCATAAGGCCTGTTCAATGCCAGCATCAGCTCTTTGATGGCGTTATTGGCCGAAAGCCCGTCACCGTAGTTGATAAAAGCAACACGGGTGGATGTGCGAAAAGCATCCAGCACTTCCTCTTTACTTGCTTCCCTGGTGAGTTGCACATTCCAGTAATGCAAATGGCTGAGGGTTTCCGGGACTTTAACGGCCGCAGTTATTACATCCAAACCGGGATCAACAGTCTGCGCATCGGGCCCCTGGTGGCTGGGGATTTCCTTTTCAGGCACCAGCGTGTTCATTATCCCGTTCAGGTGGCTTTCCCAGGGATCGGTTGCCCGGCGGAGCAGTGTCCCCCTTGCTTTTTTCAACAACCCCGCGTTTTTCAGGGCGGTAAGCGTACGTACAATAGAGGTTGTATTGCATGATACAACCCTCGTTGACTCCCGTCCTAATGCTGTTTCATAATTGCTTTCGGCGCTGAAAGAATGTCCGGTTGTTTCGTGTTTTTCCCCGCCCTGAACAATAAATTTCAGGTTGGCTTCTTTGTATTTCTCAATATTTTTGGCAGCGATTTTCTTCGGGGTGCAATCCACAATAATATCTGCCTTTTTTATCAGGTCGGAAAGGGTACCTTGTACTTGTATTTCTGCATTTTCCATTTGCTTCCTGAAGTCGTCATTAAAAGCAAATACCGGATATTCCCTTTGCAGAGCTATTTTTATCCGCCAGTCGGTAATAATATCGCAAACCCCGGCCAGTTCCATATCGTCCTGTAAGGCAACGGCTTCCGCTACCCGTTTTCCAATTACGCCATATCCGTTGATGGCAACTTTTATTTTTTTCATTTTTTTAAGATTTTATTTTTGTTAAATTGAATAAATGCCACTAAAACAAGAAGGCCACCTGCAACATAAAAAGGGGCATTGTTATTTAAAGTATAGATAGCTGTCCCAAATAAGGGGCCGACAATTTGCCCGATTCCGCTAAAGGAAGATTGCATGCCCAGGGCCCAGCCCGAAGACCTATTTTCCTGCAGGGAAATAAGGGTAATCAGGTTGGGAATGACCAGGGATGTGCCTAACCCGAAAAGCCCTATGGACGTGATAAGGTACCATGTGTCCTGGTCCACAACAAATAACATCAAAACAGCCCCGGCTATCAGGAACCCATATAATATCTGTTTTTTAATATTTTGGAAAATTAACGGGCCCCATTTTGCAATCACGGGCTGTAAAATGGCCATTACAAGGCCACAAACCAACAATCCTATGCCGATAAATGAAGCCGAATAATTTCTAACATCCTTACCATAGAGAATAAAAACAGACTCAAATAGAGTTATGGCAAATTGTATGGTCAATGACAATATCAGTAATTCACCCATACTTTTCCATTTCCCTTTCGGGAATATTTGAAAAGTCAGTTTTCGCCGTGCAGTTGCAGGTACTCTTTTTGTGCGTTTCAAAACAAACAGGGAAGCCACTAGGGTGATGACGCCTAAAATAGCGAGAGCCAGAAAGGGCACACTAAAACGGTCAATCATCCAGTGGCCGGACTGCCATTTGAAATGCAGGTTGTTATTGATGAGCAAGCCGCTTATACCGGGTCCGGTAATTACACCGGCACTTGCGGCAGTTCCTGCCCAGGCTATTGCCCGGGTACGTTTTTCTTTGGTAGTAATGTCGCTGATGTAAGCGTTGACCACCGGTACCAGAAAAGAAGAAAGCAGGCTGCCCAAAATTCGTGCTGTATAAAGCATGGCTAG